>DATCFW010000393.1:0-9003 GCA_036509295.1 Solirubrobacteraceae bacterium
ATCGTGGCCAGTCCCGGCTTGGTGGCGCCGGACATGATCATCCGGATCGTCGACGGATGCCGATCCCGCACGCGGGTCAAGAGCGTCACGCCGTCCATCGCCGTCAGTTGCTCATCGGCGACGACGACATCCGCCGGCGCCTGCTCGATCAGCGCCAGCGCCTCGTCGCCGCCGGCGGCGTACTCGACCTGCCACAGGGCGCCCGACGGTGCCAGCGCCTCGCGCAGGCCCTCGAAGGTGTCTCGCCGGCGATCGACGAACAGGATCCGCTTGGTGGCAGTGTCAGCGGCCGGCGCGATCAGGTGTGTCTGCGGTGCGACACCGTCGTCGCGCGTTGCGGCCAAGCTCATCGTGATGGAGATATCGTCCCCGCTGCGCGCATCCTTGAGCCACGGTCGACGCCGCCGAGACCCGGGCGTCACGTCCGGGGCGCCGGCCGCGGCGCCGCTGTTGACCGGAGGGACCCCGGGAGGACGGCCGGCGATGGCGGACCACCGGAGGGCGCTCGGAGAGCGGCGGCGGCTGATCGGCTTGCCGCTGGCGCGATCCGCCCTCGGACCGGGGCTCCTGCGGGGTCGAAACGTCGAGGCTGAACCACACCGTCTTGCCCGACGGCGCCTCGGGCTCCACCCCCCACTCCTCGGAGAGCATGTCCACGATCTGCAGCCCCCGGCCGCTCGGCTCATCGGGGCCGGGCGAGCGCATCGTCGGCGTCCCCGCCCCGGAGTCCGTCACCTCGACGCGGATCTCGTGCGGGCTGCGCAGGATGGCGATGTGGAAGCTCGCGCGCTCGTGGCGGATGCAGTTGGTGGCGAGCTCGGACACCATCAACTCGACCGCCTCCAGCGTGGCGGCGGGGCTGTCGGCGAGCGAGCCGGTGGCGAATCTCCGGGCGGCGCGAACCGACTGCGGGATCGCCGGGAACGTTCGCATCCGCCTCATGACTCCACCCCCAGCTTGTCATCCAGGCCCATGGCGAGGATGACGCGACGCAAGAGAGCCGGTGGGTCGCGGAGCTCGAACTCCTGAACGACGCTGGCCCATCGCACCCACAGGGCAATCGCCGAGCTGTCGGCAAATCGCACGCCGCCGACGTCCACCGTCAACCGCGTCACCCCATTATCGAACGCGTTCTGCACCTTGGCCGCCAGCGGGTCGACCCCGGTCATGTCGAGCTCGCCGGCGATCGTCACCGTGGCGTGGTGATCGCCGTCGAGCGCCACGTCGAAGCTGATCAACAGGTCCGGCTGGTTCTCTAGCTGGTCCATCGAACTCCTACGATCGCAGTGTCATCTTCAGAAGAGCCGCGCGGCATCTCGCTCACCAGAGTCCTCAACAGCTCCGGGAGGTCGTGATCGCCACGGGTGGCGACCTCGCGCAGACGCGCGAGACCTTGATCGAGAGTTTCGCCCCGTAATTCAACCAAGCCGTCGGTGTAGGCGACGAACGTCGCCCCCGCGGGTGCGGAAATCGTGGTCGACGTGTACGAGGAACCCCGCTCGACCCCGATCGGCACCCCGATCTCGGTTTCCACGTAGCGGCCCTGCCCGCCGCTGATCAGCAACGGCGGCAGGTGGCCGGCGCTGGTGACCGTGATCAGGTGGGCGTCGACGTCGACCACCGCACACATCACCGTCGCCAGCTGCCCGGAGTCGACGACGTCGACGAGATGCGAGATCTTGGTGAGGATCTGCTCCGGTGGGTCGTTCTGAGCGGCATAGGCCCGGATCGCGTACCGCAACGACGCCATCGTGGTCGCCGCCCGCAGGCCCCGGCCCGACACATCCCCAACGACGAGCAGGAGGCGGGAGTCCCCCAGTTCGAGCACGTCGTACCAGTCGCCGCCGATGTCCACCCCCCGCTCCCCGGCCGCATAGTGGGCGCTCGCCTCCATGCCGGGGATCTGCGGCAGGACCTCGGGCAGCAGCGCGTGCTGCAGTGTCTGGGCGATGCCCCGCTGCTCGGCGTAGAGCCGCCGGTTCTCGCTAGCGGTGACCTCGAGGTCTCCGGCGAGCAGCTCGGCATCACGACGGCGTTGGGTGAGACGCAGCGTCATGACGGCCGCCGCGATCGACAACAGCACGCCGAGCACCGCGATGATCCACGGCAGCCGCTGGGGCAGCGAGCCGGCGAGCGGAACCCGGGAGGACATCGCCACGGTGAGCGCGTTGTCCCCGAAGCCGAGCGTCTCCGCGACGGCCGGCGAGGGCAACGGAAAGCGGCTGAGATTGGTCACCAGCAGCTGGGACGGCCGCTGACCGGGCCCAAGGTAGATCGCGTAGTCGAGGTTGGCGAACGCCGAGTTGCTCTGCAGCTTGGACCGGCGGCTGGCCGGCAGCGGGCTCTCGGCGTAGACGACGTAGCCACTGGCGGCGCCCGGCGTCGCGTAGGCGTACCCGAGGCGGGGATCCGGCGCGCCCAGCAGGCCGGTCACGTTCAGCACGGGAGTCCGCGCCGTCCTGGCCAGGAACGTTGCCGCTGCTGACGGCGACGCGGCGAGCTTCGGGGGTGAGCCCACCACCGCGACGGGGCCGGCGTTCAGCGCCGAGAGCTTCCACAGGGAGATCGACGCGAACTGACGCGGGGCGCCGGTGGCCAGGGGCGCGACGAGCGCCTTGAACTTCGCGATGTTCCCGTTGGTCGCGTCGGCGAGTTCCGCGGCCGACGCCAGCGGCGTCTCGACGCTCGGCACCGACGCCGTGACCAGCGCACCGGCATCGCGGACACGCAGCTTGAGCAGGCGCTTCTCGTTGCGCGTGTACTGGGAATGGGAGACGAGTGCGAGCGCGAGCGTCACCGCCAGGCCGATGACGAGCGTCGTCACCGGTAGCCGTGCGGATGAGCGGACGGCGGCGGGCCGCAGCTCCGTCTCCGAGCGCTGGACCTCAGCCGTGGCGGATCTGCCCGCGGGCGAGGCCGGCGCCGACTCGACGAAGCTCACACGGGGCCCTCCTGTTCGGATTGTGTTCTGCGCATCGGCCTCAGCCACCGCCCCCCCCGACGGCCGGCACAGTCTCGCACACGCCCACCCCGGTGGAAAGCGGGTTCCGCGGCGTCAGGGGCGGTTCCACACGAACGTCGCCATCGCGCCGGGGGCGAGTGAGTACTGAAGCGCGCGCCCCCGCCAGGCGATGGCGAACCGGATGGGCGTGACGCCGTTGTCATAGGCCACCAGCACGATGCTGCCGTCGGGATTGCGCAGGGCGACGTCGTCGAGCCCCGGGGTGACGACGTTGACCCCGGAGTGCGGGTACACGTAGGAGACGAAGTGGGTCGAGCCGATCCGCTGGGCGCCGGCCATCACGAAGCTGCTCACCTGCCCGAGCTGGTAGTAGCTGCGGGTGAGCGACACCGCCCCGCCGTGCTCGTCGATCGTCGCCAGCCCGACGCATGCCGGGCAGCCGTGGTTGGGAACCTGCACCGGGCCGCCGGTCGGATCGAGCGCGAGGTTCCACAGCGCGACCGTGCTCGCCCAGTCGCGCAGCGACGAGATGAGGATCTCCGAGGTCGGGGTCGGGGACGTGCCGCCGGGCGAGCACTCGTCGACGATCTGATCGAGATTGGGGTCCGCCTGGCGAAACTCGTTCATCACCCCGGGCGCCCCGAAGTAGCAGTGCCACGAGATCCCCGTCAGCGCGCTGCCGGCCGGACCGAACACCGACGTGCTCATGAACGGGTTGCTGTTCGGGCCCCAGCCGACGTCCCCGCCATAGATCTGAGGATGCAGCCGCGCGGCGGCCAGCGCCGGCTCGAGATCCTGGACGATCCAGGTGGCCTCGCTCGCGGCCGAGAAGTTGAGACCTGGATACAGGGTCGGAGTGCCGGGCTCGTTCTGCACGGTGAGCGCCCGGATCGGGACGCCGGCGCGGGCGTAGGACTGGATGAACTTGACGAAGTACTCGCTCCACGGCCGGTAGGCGGAGCCGAGCAGGGTGCCGAGATCGCCCTGGTTACCGAGCGCGTGGTTTCCCTTCATCCATGCCGGGGGCGTCCACGGGCTGGCGAGGAACTCGGTATCTGGATCGGCGGCGAGCGCCTCCCGCAGCGCCGGCAGGATGTAGGCGTCATCGTGGGCAACGGAGAAATGGCGCAGCTCCGGATCGGACCGTCCCGCCGGGAGATCGTCATAGGTGTACGGCGTGCCATTGCGGGTGAAGTCAGACGCGCCCATCGGGACGCGGACGAAGTCGAGGCGGATCCCGCCGGGTCCGAACAGCTCGCTCATCAGCTGCTGGCGGGCCGCGGCCGACGTCTCGCGTTCGATCAGCCAGGCCGACGTGTCGGTCATCGCCGCCCCGAATCCCTGCACGCGCTGGTAACGGACCGCCGCGTTGACGTTCACCACGGGCTCGTGGCCCACCGCGGCGGCACCGAACTCGACGTCAGGCACCGGCGTCAACCGCTGGGACAGCGTGGCGCTGGTCTGCACCACCTCCGCCGAATAGGGATCGGCCGGCTGGGCCCGCGCCGATCCGGACATGCCGACGAGCGCGACGAGCGCGACCAGGGCACCCCAGATCAGAGAGCGCCATCTCGTCTCGCTCATCGCGGCGGATTCTCGCAGCCGCGGCCCGCGGCCCGCGGCGGCGACGGCTACCCGCCGGGCGGCGGAGCCGCGTCTACTCGCCGGCCCGCCCGCGGTGCAGCGCGACCCCCCCGACCACCAGCGCCAGCCCGGCCAGCTCGACGGCGCTTGGGATCTGGGCGAGCACGACGATCCCGATCACCGTGGCGATCGCCGGCAGCAGCGCCACCATCGTGGCGTAGGTGGCCCGCGGCAGCCGCGCCAGCGCGAGCTGATCGGTGACGTAGGGGATGACCGATGAGGACACGCCGACGCCGATTCCCGCCAGCAGTGCGATCGGGTCGGCGATCGCCGGCACGGCCTGGCGGCCGGCCACCGGCGTGATGACGACGGCGGCCGCGAGCATCGAGGCCGCCTGCCCGTCGATCCCGCTCAGCCGCCTGCGCTTCGCGACCCGGTCGGCCAGGATGATGTAGAGCGAGACCAGCAGCGCGTTGGCGAACGCGAACGCGAAGCCCAGCGTGGCCCCGGCGAGGCGGACATCGGTGAGCAGGAAGACGCCCGGGACGGCCAACGCCAGGGCGATGAGGTTGCGTCGCGAGCGGACGCCGATCGCCGCGAGGACGATGACGGGCAGAAACTCGATCGCCGCGACGGTGCCGAGCGCCAGCCGGCTGATCGCCGCGTAGAAGCACGCGTTCATGATCGCCAGCACCGCCCCCCACGCCGCCAGCAGCCGCTGCGCCTGGCCGTCCAGCTCCCGCCAGCGCCGCCAGGGACGGCGCCAGGCGGCCAAGATCAGCGCCGCGGAGGCGATCCGCAGCCAGGCCACCCCGAGCACCGCCACCCGGGCGAACAGCAGGACGGCGAACGACGGGCCGAGATAGTGCAAGACGGCGCTGACCAGGAAGTAGACGTGCGGCGGCAGGTTGCCGGCGGTCCGGCCAATCCGGTGTCGCGCGCTCGCTGCGGGCGGCACGTCGGTGAGGTGAGCCATGCCGACGAGGGTGCCGGACCCGGACGCGGTGTACATCGCTAATCACAGGTAGTATTGCCCATATGCCTGCCAATCGAAGGCGCAATGGACCTGGTGCCGAAGATGCGCTGCTCGATATGACGAATCTCCGTCTTCTCGACGAGCTTCAGGCCGATGCCCGCCTCAGCGTTGCCGAGCTCGGGCGCCGCGTGGGGCTGTCACCGCCGGCGGTCACGGACCGGCTGGCGCGACTGGAGCAGGAGAATGTGATCCTGGGCTACCGCGCCCAGCTGAACCCGCGGGCGCTCGGGCTGGCCCTCACCGCCGTCATCCGGGCCCGGCCGGCTCCGCGCCAGCTGCGTCATGTGGCCGAGTTGGCTCAGCGCTCCGCGGAGATCGTCGACTGCCGGCGGATCACCGGCGATGACTGCTACATCATGACCGCACACGTCCGATCGATCGAGCATCTCGAGGAACTGATCGACCGGTTCGTCGTCTACGCGCAGACGACCACGTCGATCGTGCAGTCGGCGCCGGTCGCGGCTCGCGGCATCGCATTGACCGACGACGGAGGGCAGGCTGGATGATCGCGGGCAACGGTGCCGACGAGCCCGACGGGATCGTCCGCGGCGAGGACGGCGTCGCCCGCTGCGCCTGGGGAGAGTCGACGCCCGACTACCGCGTCTACCACGACACCGAGTGGGGCTTCCCGGTGTCAGACGACGTGCGGCTGTTCGAGAAGTTGAGCCTGGAGGGCTTCCAGGCGGGGTTGTCGTGGCTCACCATCCTGCGTAAGCGGGAGGCGTTCCGCGCGGCGTTCGCCGGCTTTGACTTCGCCCGGGTGGCGACGTTCGACGAGCACGATGTGACGCGACTGCTCGGCGATGCCGGCATCGTCCGCCATCGGGGCAAGATCGAGGCGGTGATCAACAACGCCGGGCGCGCCGTCGAGCTCGTCAAGTCCGAGGGATCACTGGCGGCCTATGTGTGGCGCTTTGAGCCGGCCGGCGGTGAGGCCGACCCCGCGGACCGGCCGAATCCGTCAGTGAGCAACGAGTCCAAGGCGCTGGCCAAGGACCTCAAGGCGCGGGGGTGGCGGTTCGTCGGCCCCACCACCGTCTACGCGTTCATGCAGGCGATGGGCTTGGTCGACGACCACCGCCACGGCTGTGACGCGCGCCCGGTGGCGGACGCCGCCCGGCGGCGGTTCACCCGACCGTAGGGTCGCGGCCCCGGGAGGTCGCTCGGCCCCGTCCGCACTCGACCGCTGTCGCGCTCCGATCGGTCACCGTGACCGGGGGCGGTCCGGGGGTTGCCTGGCCACCCGCCCGGTGGTAGGTTGCCGTCGGTTCTTACCCGGTAGGGAAGCCGCCAGAGATCGGAGGACGAGATGAGGTCACTGCTGCTCATACGGTGCCGCTCGTTGCGGGCCACGATGGGTGTCACCGCGGTCGTTGCGGTCATCCTGCTCGCCTTCGCCGCGGGCGCCGGCGCGCAGACGTTCTCCTCATCCAAAGGTGAACTCGACTGCAACGGTGACAGTCCGGCGCAGCAGTCGGTGCGGACGACGATGAACTGCACCGACATCCGTGGGTTTGCCAACGAGGACAACCGCAACACCTGGGACGGCCGTTTCTACGACAACGGCACCTACATCGGTCACGACGAGCCCGACATGTCGTTCTTCTCCAACCAGCCCGGCGCGGGTAACGACGTGACCTGGACCGAGACGGTGGGGCGGGACCCGTCCGCGCTGCCGACGGTGAAGACGCCGGGCGCCGACGTCGCGCATTGGTTCGAGCTGACGCCGGCACCGTGGATGTCGATGATGATGTGCGATCCCAACTCCGAGCCGCAGAACCCGTGCACCCCGGAGAGCGATGCCAACGCTCCCGATCCGTGCACCATCTCGGCCACCCCCTGTCCGAACGGGTACACCGGCGGCGGGTCGGCATTCATGGAGATGCAGCTGTATCCCCCCGGGTTCTCGCCGTTCGCCGACGCGATCAGCTGCGACAACAGCCACTGGTGCGCGGCGTTGACGATCGACAGCCTCGAATGCACCTACGGATTCACGACCTGTAACCAGAACTGCGAGGAGCCGGTCAACTTCGCATTCATCCAGCGCAACGGTGTCCCCGCCGGACCGCCCGGGCCCGAGACCGCCGATCTCCAGTCCGAGACGCCGAACTCGCAGACCCTGCTGATGAATCCCGGGGACACGCTGGTCATCCACATGTCCAACGCCTCGGTGCCCGGGAGCCGAGGGGCGAGGGCGTTCACGGTGGTGATAGACGACCTCACTACGCACCAGCGCGGATTCATGCAGGCGTCGGCCGCGAACGGATTCGCCACGACGTCGCCGGCCGACTGCTCAACCACCCCGTTCAACTTCCAGCCCGAGTACAACACCGCCGGCTACAACAACATCACCCCGTGGGGTGCGATCCGCACCAACATCAGCACCGAGTTCGAGACCGGTCACTTCGAGGCGTGCACCAGCCTGTCCGATCCGGGAAGCGACCCGGTCGCCCCCGGGATCACCGACGTGTTCTACTCGGCGTGCAACGGTCCCTACGAGAATGCCGCGCCGGGAGGTGACGGTGCCACCGACCCGGAGGTCAGCGACGCTCCCTGCTTCCCGAAGGGGGACACCCACGGCGCGCTCCACACGCCGCCCGATGAGGTCACCGGCTGCTATGAGGCGTTCACCCAGAACGGAGACCTCGACTTCGACGGCACGCCGTACTGGCGGGAATGGCCAACGAGCGCCTGGCCGACGCCGACGCTTCCCGGCAGCTTCGTCTCGGCGCTGCCATCGACCGGCGGCCGCGAGTACCCGCTCTACCAGGTCCAGACCGACCTGGCGCTGAGCGAGTCGACGTGCGCGGCGGACGGCAGCGGGTGCTCGGTGCCGCCACCCAACGCGCCCGGGCAGTTCTATCCGTACTGGAGCCGGGTGGGCTTCGGCGGCTTCTGCGCCCTGGAGTTCGGCAATGTCAGCTCCGGGTTCGGCGTCAACGACCTCGGCGGCGACGCCCAGTACGGGACCGACCAGCAGAGCACGCTGGGCTATCCGGAGTTCCTCGGGCCGGTCCAGCGCAACAGCTGCGGCTTCTCGCCCCACCGGCGGTGATGATCGGCTGAGACCGTGACAGGTGCGGCGCCGCGTGGCGCCGCACCCGGCGGGTCGGGCGCATCCGGACAGTCGGGCGTGACGCTCGCGGCGCGCCGCGCGGGTCGGCGGTATCCGGCGCGTCGGGCGCGCCGGGCGCGCCGGCCGCGCCCGCTGTCATTAATGCCGTGGTGGACCCGCCAACCCGATCCGACGACGAGGCGTCGATGACGGAGGGTGAGCGCCAGCTCGTCGTGTTCTCGTGGCATGGCGAGCACTACGCGGTACCCATCGCGTCGGTCCGCGAGATCATCCGCTACCGAAGGCCCACCGCCGTCGCGACGACGAGCGAGTTGATCCGGGGGATGATCACCCTGCGGGGACGGG
>DATCFW010000394.1:0-22667 GCA_036509295.1 Solirubrobacteraceae bacterium
ACCGGCCCCGCCGCCCCGGCCGGCCCATCGGCCCCACCGGCCCACGCGCCCACGCGCCCCGTCGGGCTACGCGGCCTCAGTCGAGCTCGTACAGCGGGTCGCTGCCCATCGCCGCCGCCAGGTTGTTGGCGGTGATCGCCAGGTGTTCGTGCAGCGCGCCGGCGGCGCCCTCCGGGTCGGCCGCCTCGCAGAACTGGAGGATCCGCTCGTGCTCACCGGACCGCGCCTCGAGGTGCAGCGCCGCCGGATCCTGGAGGCAGTAGCGCTCGCTGGTCTCCCACACCGGCCGGATCAGCCGCAGCAGCCAGGCGGACCCGGCCGCCTCGTACAGCGCGAAGTGAAACCGAGCGTGCGCCCCGGCGAACTTGGCCGAGACGACATCGGGCACCTTCACCAGGTCATCGAGGCACTGGTGCGCGTGGGCGGCGTGCCGCCGGGTGAAGAGCTCGGCGGCCCGGCCGATCGCCAGCACCTCGAGGGCGATCCGCGCCTCGTAGACCTCCGCGAGGTCGGTGATCGACAGGTCGCTCACCCGGGCCCCGCGATGCGGGATGTTCTCCACCAAGCCGGCGGCGTCAAGCCGCCGCACGGCCTCGCGGATCGGCATCGGGCTCATCTCCAGGTGCTCGGCGAGCTCCTCGATCGGCAGCCGGGCGCCCGGGCGCAGGCGGCCGGTGATGATGGCGGTGTGCAGCGTTTCGAACGCCTTCTCCGCCAACGTGCGATGGCCCCCTGAGTTACCTTCGCCCGCCGCCAGCACGGCGAGGTGAGACTCCATGACGTACATCTGTACCCGTTCTGCTCAAGAAAAGTCAAGTTTCCAGCAGAGCCGGCGCCAGCATCTCGGCCGGCCGGCCCGGCAGCGCGAACGCAACCGCCGAGCCGGCCAGCGAGAACGCCGCCGCCAGCGCGATCGCCGGCACGAAGCCGTCGCCGAAGGCCGCCGGGGATGCGTAGCCGCCGGCGCCGGCGAACACCGCCACCCCGATGGCCAGCCCGAACACGCCGCCGAGCTGACGCATCGTCATGTACGCGCCCGACGCCTTGCCGAGGTCCCGTTCGCCGACGGCGTTCATGACTGCGTTCTGGGCGCTGGGGATCGCCATCGAGATCCCGGCGCCGGCGATCACCAGCGGGGCGATCATGGGCCAGTAGGTCATGCCCGGCGCGGCGATCATGGCGATCCAGCCCATGCCGGCCGCCTGCATCGCCAGGCCGAGCGTCACCAGCCGCCGCTCGCCGATGCGGTTGGTGAGCGCGCCGGCGATCGGCGCGACCAGGAACAGCGTCCCGGTCCACGGCAGCAGCCGCAGCCCGGAGTCCAGCGGCCCCTGTCCGAGGGCGACCTGCTGGAACTGGGCCATGAAGAACACCGCGGCGAATAGCGAGCAGCTGAACAGGAAGTTCGCCGCGATGCCCGCCGAGAACCCGCGCTGCGCGAACATCCGCGGTGGCAGCATCGGCTCGGCCACGCGCCGTTCGACGATCACGAACGCCGCGAGCGCCGCCACCCCGCAGGCCAGCGCGCCGATCACCTCGATGCTGCCCCAGCCGGCGTCGTTGCCCCGCATCAAGCCCCACACGATTCCGAGCGCCGCCACGGTGACCAGCGCCAGCCCGGGCACGTCGAACCGATCGGGCCCGCCCGCCCCGTAGCTCTCCGGGATGCGGGTGAGCACCAGGGGGATCGCCGCCAGCCCGATCGGCACGTTGATCCAGAAGATCCACTGCCAGGCGAGTCCCTGGGTCACGGCGCCGCCGATCACCGGTCCGCTCAACACCGCCAGCCCGGTGATGCCGCCGAAGATGCCCATCGCCTGCCCCCGTCGCTCGGGGGTGAACGCCGCGCTGACCAGTGCCAGTGACAACGGCGCCACCAGGGCCGCGGCCGAGCCCTGGATCGCGCGGGCGGCGATCAACGCTCCCGCGGTCGGCGACACCGCGCAGGCAGCCGAGCCGAGCACGAACAGACCGAGCCCGGCCGCGAACAGCCGGCGCCGGCCGAGCCGGTCCCCAAGCGCCGCGGCGGGGACGAGCAGGACGGCGAAGCTCAGCCCATAGGCGTTCACCGTCCATTCCAGTTCGTCGATCGACGCGCCGAGATGACGGCGGATCGCCCCCAGGGCGGTCGACACGACGAGCGCGTCGAGCGCCACCATCAGCGACGCGATCGAGCTGAGCACCAGCACCCAGCGAGCGGTTTTCGGGTTCACGACGGCCTCCTCGGGTCCGGCAGGGTTGGGTTGCCGGTAAAGACCCGAGGCCCGCGCCCAATTGAGCGATGATTTTCCGGACCCGCTGGTGTCTTTGTGGACGGTGATGAACGAATCGAGCTGGCAGAGCGAGCGTCTCGAGCACAACCGGCTGGCCCGCGCCCAGCGCGGCGACGAGGACGCGTTCGCGCAGCTCACCGCGCCGTATTCCCGGGAGCTGCAACTGCACTGCTATCGAATCGCCGGCTCGCTGCAGGACGCCGAAGATCTCCTTCAGGAGACCCTGCTGGCGGCGTGGGGGGGACTGGAGCAGTTCGAAGGCAGATCATCGCTGCGCGCGTGGCTGTACACGATCGCCACCAACCGCTGCCTCAACGCACTGCGCGACCGGGCGCGCCGGCCCCAGGCGGCCGGCCCGGGCGCCCATCCGTCCGAGAGCTTCGCCGAGATCTCGTGGCTGGAGCCCTACCCGGACCGTCTGCTCGAGGGCCTGATTGATGATGCCAGGGGGGTGGGGTCCGATCCGGCGGCCCGTTATGAGGCCAAGGAGTCGATCGCGCTGGCGTTCGTCGCCGGGCTCCAGCACCTCGCGCCGCGCCAGCGTGCGGTGCTCGTCCTGCGCGATGTGCTCGGTTTCCATGCCGACGAGGTCGCGGACATGCTCGGCGCGTCGCCGGCCTCGGTGACGAGCGCACTCCAGCGCGCCCGCACGACGCTCGAGCGGCGATTGGCACCGCGCCGCGAACGTCTGTCAGCGATGCCGCGGACCGTGGCCGAGCGTGACCTCGTCACCCGCTTCGCCGACGCGTTCGAGCGCGATGACATCGACAGCGTCGTCGCCATGCTCACGCAGGACGCCGTCGTCAGCATGCCGCCGACGCCCGAGTGGCACGAGGGCCGCGTGGCCATCGAGGCCTTCCTGCGCGGCCGCCATGCCAGCCGCGGGCGGCGCACCTGGCGCTTTGTGCCCGTCGCGGCCAACGGTCAGCCGGCGTATGCCTACTACCTGTCCGACGAGGCCGGCTGGGAGCGCGCCGGGGTGTTCGTCATCGGGGTGCGCCCGGACGGCATCGAGTCGATCACCCGCTTCCATGACGACGGGCTGCTGTCGCGGTTCGGCGTGCCCGAACGCCTCGACGCACCCGAACGCCTCGTCGCACCCGAACGCCTCGACGCACCCGAACGCCTCGACGCACCCGAGCGTCCGGGCTCTCCTCCGAACCCTCAGTCGATCCCGAATTCCTGAGCCACGCGCCTGGCGTGCGCGGACCGGCGCACGCCGGGGGCCACCCGTCGCCGAGCCGCTGTGACGACGGATCAGACCTGGATGCCGCCGCCGTCGATCACCAGCGCCTGACCGGTGATCGCCGCCGCCGCCGGGGACGCCAGGAACACGATCGCGTCGGCGACCTCGCCGGGCTCGAGCAGACGCCCGAGCGGTGAGCTGGCCGCCAGTGCCGCCTCGGCCTGCGCGGGGCTGCGGCCGGTCTTGGCCACGATCGTGGCGATCGAGCGCTCGGTCATCTCGGTGCGGACGAAGCCGGGGCAGACCGCGTTGACGCGCACGCCGGTGCCGGCCAGCTCACTGGCGACCGCCCGGGTGAGGCCGATCACGGCGTGCTTGGACGCGCTGTATGCGCTCGTGTACGGCACGCCGACGCGCCCCGCGGTCGAGGCGACGGTGACGATCGCGCCGGCGCCGCGCTCGCGCATTCCCGGCACGACCGCGCGCGTGCACAGGAACGGGCCGGTGGCGTTGACCTCCAGGTGGCGCCGCCATGCCTCCAACGTCGTCGTCGGCAACGACGCCGACTCGCCGATGCCGGCGTTGTTGACGAGCACGTCGACGGCGCCGATCTCCCCGAACACGGCGGCGATCGCCGCCTCGTCGGTCACGTCGCAGACGAAGCTCTCGACGTCCAGGGCGTCGAGCGCCGCGCGGTCACGGCCGAGCGCGATCACCCGGTCGCCGGCGGCGGCGAACCGCCCCACGGTGACGCGGCCGATCCCCTTCGCCCCGCCGGTGACCACGACCGTGCGGCTCACGACGCGTCCTGCGCGGCGCGGAACATCGCCCGGGAGATGATCTCCCGCTGGATCTCGGACGCCCCCTCGTAGATCCGCGGCGCGCGCACATCGCGGTACAGGTGCTCGAGCGGATGCCCGCGCTCGAGCGCCACCGCGCCGTGGAACTGAACGGCGGCGTCGACGGCCGCCTGGGCCACCTCGGTGGCGAGCAGCTTGGCCATCGCCGCCACGCTGGGATCGGGCGTCCCGGCGTCGTGGGCGAGCGCGGCCTGATGGACGAGCAGCCGCGCCGCTTCGGTCTGCGCCCGCAGATCGGCGAGGCGGTGCGCCACCGCCTGGTGACCGGCCAGCGGCTTGCCGAACGTCCGGCGCGCCAGCGCGTAGTCCACCGCCAGCGCGAGCGCGGCGCGGGCCATCCCGATCGCGAACGCGCCGACGCTGGGGCGAAACAGGTCGAGGGTGCGCATCGCCACCCGGAACCCCTCGCCCGGCCGGCCGAGCATCTGGTCGGCGCCGACGTAGACGTCGTCGAACACGAGAGACCCGATCGCGTGCGGGGCCAGCATCTCCCGCGACGAGCCGCTCAACCCGTCGGCATCTCCCGGCACCGCGAACGCCGTCAGCCCGCGGGCGCCCTCGGCCGCCGCCGTGCGGGCGAAGACCGTGTAGATGTCGGCATCGGGCGCGTTGGAGATCCACAGCTTCTCGCCGCTGAGGCGATAGCCGCCGTCGCCGTCGGCCCGGGCCGCCAGCGACAGCGCCGCCGGATCGGAGCCGGCGTCGGGCTCGGTGAGCGCGAACGCCGCCACCGCGCTTCCCGCCGACACTCGCGGAATCCACTGCGCCCGCAGCGACGCCGATCCGGCCTGGACGATCGGGTACGCGCCGAGCCCCTGGAGCGCGAACGCCGTCTCGGCCTCGGTGCAGCCGCGCGCCAGCGCCTCGCGGATGAGGCACAGCTCGATCGCGCTCACCTGGTCGCCGTCGAACAACCGTCCCAGCAGACCGTGTGACGCCAGGGCCTGCACCAGCGGGCGGTTGACCCGTCCGGCCCCACCGGTGGCATCGGCACCGGCGACGGCGATCGGGGCGAACGTCTCGCTCGCCAGCGCGTGCGTCCCGGCGTACAGCTCCCGCTGCTCCCCGGACAGGTGGAGGTCGAGCGCGTCGCTCATTCGCCGCGCGACAGCACCGCGACGCCCATCAGCTCCACCTTGGCCGCCGGATCAAACAGCTCGGTGACGCCGAACAGGCCCATCGCCGGATAGCGGCGCCCGAAGTGGGTGCGCCACACTCGCCCGAGCGCCATCAGCGACTGTTTGTACTCGGCCACCGCGGTGACGAACACCTGGAGCGAGACGAGGTCCTCGGGCCCCCCGCCGGCGGCGCGCAGCGCGGTCATCAGGTTCCCGGCGGCGACGTCGAACTGCTCGACGATCGTCTCGCCGACGATCGACCCGTCGGGCGCCGACGCGGTCTGGCCGGCGAGGTAGACGGTGTCGCCGGCGCGCACGGCGTGGGAGAAACCGGTCGGCGCCGCCAGGTCCGCGGCGTTGATCAGCTCGCTCACCGGCCCGTCCACGCCGCGGCGCGGCCCTCGCTCCAGGCGGCGTAGAACTCCTCGAAATCCTCTGAGTTCATCAGCAGCGCCTGAGTCATCGCCTCGAGCTCGATCGCCGGCCCGAGGCTCATGTCGAGCTCTCGGGTGAGCAGCGACTTCGTGCTCGCGTAGGCGAACGCCGGGCCGTCGGCGAGGCGCCGGGCGAGGCCGTCGGCCTGCGCGCGCAACGCGCCGTCCTCGACGACATCGGTGGCCAGCCCGATCGCTCGCGCCCGTTCGGCGCTGACCTTGTCTCCGAGCATCAGCAGCTCGGTGGCCCGGCCGAACCCGACGATCCGCGGCAACAGGTAGGCCGAGCCCATGTCAGCCCCGGCCAGGCCGACGCGCGTGAACAGGAACGCGAACGACGCCGACTCGGCCATCAGCCGGAAGTCGCAGGCGAGCGCGATCACCGCGCCGGCGCCGGCGGCGACGCCGTTGACCGCCGCGATGGCCGGGAGCGGCAGCTCGCGCAGCGCTTTGACGACGCTGCCGGTCATCCGGGTGAACTCGAGCAGCTCCGCGGTGCCCAATTCCTGGAGCGGGCCGATGATCTCCTCGACGTCGCCGCCGCTGCAGAAGCCATGACCTTCGCCGGTGATCATCAGGACCCGCACGTCGCCGCGCTGGGGGAGCTCGGCGAGCAGATCGCGCAGGTCGGCGTAGGCCTCGAACGTGAGCGCGTTGAGCTTCGCCGGCCGGTTGAGCGTGACGGTGGCGACGCCGTCGCGGACCGTGAACTCGAAATGCCGCCACTCCTCGGTCAGCGGCGCGCTGGCACGGAACGGGCTCATGCACGGCCGACGATACCCGACCGTTGAAAACCCGGACGGGGCGTCAGCTATGCTGCCCCGCCGAGGCATTCTTGGCAGCCGTCAGCGAGTACTGGAATCCGAAGGTCGAGACGCTCGGGCGGTCCCAGCTCGAGGCGCTCCAGCTGGCCAAGCTGCGCCGGCAGGTGGCGTGGGCCAAGGAACGCAGCCCGTGGTATCGGCGGGCGCTGGCCGGCGTCGATCCAGCGGGGCTGAGCTCGTTCGCCGATCTGCGGGGGCTGCCGATGCTCACCCGCGAGGACTGGATGAACTCCCAGTTCGAGCATCCGCCCTACGGTGAGCTGCCGACGATCGGCGGTGACGGCGCGATCCGCGTCCACACCACGTCGGGCACGACCGGTAAGGGCCCCCTGCGCGCGCTGGACTCGCGCAAGGACTGGGCCTGGATCGCGGAGATGTGGGCCTATGGGATCTGGGGCTGCGGGGTGCGCCCCGGCGACACCGCCTACATCGCGTTCGGCTACGGCTCGTTCATCGGCTTCTGGGGGCTGCACTACGCGATGGAGAAGATCGGAGTGCTCAACGTGCCCGGCGGCGCCCAGACCACCGAGGCGCGGGTCCGGCAGATCATCGAGTTCGGCGCCACCGTCGTCGCGTCCACGCCCACCTACGCCCTGCGACTGGCCCAGGAGGCCGAGGCGCTCGGCATCGACCTGCGTGGCTCGGCGGTCTCGCGGATCATCCTGTCGGGCGAGCCCGCCGGCTCGATCCCGCAGACCAAGGCGCTGATCGAGGAGCAATGGGGCGCCAAGGCGTTCGACACCGCCGGGATGACGGAGATCGGGACGATCATGGTGTTCGAATGCGAGCACCAGCCCGGCGGCACGCACATCATCGAGGACCACGTGATCGAGGAGGTGATCGATCCCGACACGCTCGAGCCGGTGCCGTACGGGACCGCCGGCGAGCGAGTCGTGACCTCGTTCGGGCGTGGAGCAATTCCCCTGCTGCGCTACCGCACCGGCGATCAGGTGCGCAAGGTGCCCGCCGCCACGTGCTCGTGCGGCCGCGGCTTCGACATCTACGAGGGCGGCATCCTGGGACGCGTCGATGACATGAAGATCATCCGCGGCACCAACGTGTACCCGCGGGCGATCGAGGCGATCGTGCGCGAGTACGCCGCCGTCGACGAGTTCCAGACGGTCATCACCCGCGAGGGCGTGCGCGACGAGATCACGCTGCGGATCGAGCTCAAGGCAGACGCTCCGCAGGACCTGTGGGACGGTCTGGCCGAGACGCTGCACAACCGCTTGGCGCTCGCGCACGAGGGGCTGAACTTTCGCATCGAGCTCGCCGGCGCCGGCGAGCTGCCCCGCTTCGAGCTCAAGGCCAAGCGGACGATCGACAAGCGCGACGCGCCGATCGGGGCGCCGTCATGAGCTCGCCGCCGCCCACGCACGATCTCATCGGCCAGGAGCTCACCGCGTCCGAGCAGCGACTGCTCGCCGTCTACGAAGAGCTCAAGGCTCTGTGCGGCGAGGATCTGCCGCCGGTGGCCCACGCCAACGTCCGGGCGTCGCTGGCGCTCATGCACCAGGCGGTCAACGGGCTGGCGCTGAGCTACGAGCACCTGACCGACCTGGGGGTGTAAGCCCTCGTGCGGATCGCGGTGATCGGCGGCGGCCCCGCCGGGCTCTACTTCTCCAGCCTCATGCGCCGCGTCGCGCCGGACTGCGAGCTCGTCGTCTACGAGCGCAACCGGGCGCAGGACGCCTTCGGCTTCGGAGTGGTGTTCTCCGACGAGACGCTCACCGTGTTCGAGCACGCCGACCCGCCCAGCTACCGGCAGATCACCGACAGCTTCGTCCACTGGACGGACATCGACATCCATCACCGCGGGGCGCGCACGCGCTCGGGCGGCCACGGGTTCTCGGCGCTCGGGCGCCGCGAGCTGCTCGGGATTCTCCAGCGCCGCGCCGCGTCGCTCGACGTGGAGATCCGCTTTGAGACCGAGGCGCCGCCGCTCGACGAGCTGGCGGAGTACGACCTCGTCGTCGGCGCCGATGGGGCCGCGAGCGCGATCCGCGCCGCCCACGCCGCGGACTTCCAGCCCGCGCTCGATCCCCGCCGCTGCCGGTACATGTGGATGGGCACCGATCTCGTGTTCGACGCGTTCAAGTTCTTCATCGCCGAGACCCCCGACGGGGTGTTCCAGGCCCACGCGTATCCCTACAGCCGGGAGATGAGCACGTTCATCGTCGAGGTGGCCGAGCCGACGTGGCAGCGGGCGGGCCTGGACCGGCTCGGCGGGCGCGAGCCCCAGTCATTCCCGCCCGGGGTCAGCGATGAGGCGAGCGTCGCGTTCTGCCAGGAGCTGTTCGCCGACGCCCTGGACGGGCACGAGCTGCAGAGCAACAACTCCAAGTGGATCACCTTCACCACCGTGCACAACGCCCGCTGGCGCTCGGGCAACATCGTCCTCCTCGGCGACGCCGCCCACACCGCCCACTTCTCGATCGGCTCGGGCACGAAGTTGGCGATGGAGGACGCGGTGGCGCTGGCGTGGGCGTTTCGGGAGCACGGGCCCGACGACGTCACCGCGGCGCTCGACGCCTACGAGGCCGAGCGCCGGCCGGTGGTCGAGTCCACCCAACGGGCCGCCCAGGGGTCACTGGAGTGGTTCGAGGGGATCGCGCGCTACGTCGACCAGCCGCGGCTGCAGTTCGCGTTCAACCTGCTCACCCGCAGTCGCCGCATCACCTACGACAACCTGCGCCTGCGCGACGAGGAGTTCGTGGCCGACGTCGACGGGCTGTTCGCCGACCGCGGTGGGTTCTCGCCGCGGCCACCGATGTTCGCCCCGATCACACTGCGCGATCTCACGCTGCCCAATCGGGTCGTCGTCTCGCCGATGGACATGTACTCGGCGCTGAACGGCACCCCGTCGGACTTTCATCTCGTGCACCTCGGCGCGCGCGCGCTCGGGGGCGCGGCGCTCGTCTACACCGAGATGATCTGCGTGTCGGAGATCGGACGGATCACCCCGGGGTGCGCGGGGATGTACCGGCCCGAGCACGTCGATGCCTGGCGACGGATCGTCGAGTTCGGGCACCGCCACGGCGGCTGCGCAATGGCCGCCCAGCTCGGCCACTCCGGCCGCAAGGGCTCGACCAAGCTGATGTGGCTCGGCATCGACCAGCCGCTCGATGAGGACAACTGGGAGGTGCTCGCCCCGTCGCCGATCGCCTACTCCGAGCTCAACCAGGTGCCGCGGGAGATGACCCGGGCCGACCTGGAGCTCGTCCGCGATCAGTTCGTCGCGGCCACCGCGGGCGCGCTGGCGGCCGGCTTCGATCTGCTCGAGCTGCATTGCGCCCACGGGTACCTGCTGTCGAGCTTCCTGTCGCCGCTCACCAACCTTCGCGGCGACGAGTACGGCGGCTCGCTCGGTGGCCGCGCTCGGTTTCCGCTCGAGGTGTTCGACGCCTGCCGCGCGGCATGGCCGGCGGAGAAGCCGATGAGCGTGCGCATCTCAGCCACCGACTGGGTCCCCGGCGGGTTCGATCCCGACGACGCCGTCGCCTTCGCGCGGATGCTGTCCGAGCACGGCTGCGACATCGTCGACGTCTCCTCGGGCCAGGTGACGCCGGAGGAGCGCCCGGCGTTCGGCCGCAGCTTCCAGACCCCGTTCGCGGATCGGATCCGCAACGAGGTGGGGATGCCGACGATCGCCGTCGGCGCGATCGCCAGCTACGACGATGTGAACACCATCGTCCTCGCCGGCCGCGCCGACATGTGCGCGCTGGCCCGGCCGCACCTGTATGACCCGCACTGGACGCTGCACGCCGCCGCCGAGCAGGAGTACGCGGGCGACGGGGTGGCGTGGGTCCCCCAGTACCAGGCGGGCTCGCGCAAGCCGCCCGCCGGCCGCGGGGACGATCTGCGCAAGGAACTTCAGCGCTCGTTCGAGCCCGACCCGCCCGAGATGCTCACCGCGCCGCAGGGCTGGTCGTAGGGGAGACCGCGGGCGCGGCGGGCGTTACCGCGCGACCACCGCGGTAGCCGCGGCGGTCACTGGCGTGGCCGGCGCCGGAACAACGACCGCGATCGTTCCCGTGACGATCAGACCGAACCGACGGGTGATGCTGGCGCGCGCCTTACTGCGACTCCCTGCCGACATGAGATACCACTGCCTTCCGTAGCTGATGTTGACCTCGCCCTCGACGTCGGCGGCGGCGACGGTGGGCTTGAGCATGACGGGCGGCGCGTGGCCGGGAAGTCGACTCGGCACGCGGGGCGGTGACCGCGACCCCGCCGCTCTTGAGCCGGTCGGCCGGGGCAGGCGCCGGCTTGAGGCGAGTGGTGGACCGCAAGGTCCACCCCCACTACGATCCTGGCGGTGGCCGCACCGGCGATCACCGAGCAGGGGCGCGCGACGCGGATGCGCATCGTGCGCGCCGCCGCGGAGCTGATCGGCGAGCGCGGCGTCTCGGGAACGAGCCTGGACGACGTCCGCGCCGCGACGAGCTCGAGCAAGAGCCAGCTCTACCACTACTTCGGGGACAAGCAGGGCCTCGTGCGCGCGGTGATCGAGTACCAGTGCGCCGCCGTGCTGGCCGCCCAGGCGGCTGCGCTGGACGAGGTGCAGGACTGGCGTGACCTCGACGCCTGGGGGGACATGATGGTCACGGCAGTTGAGCAGCAGGCGGCGCGGGGCGGCTGTCCGATCGGCACCCTGGCGGCGGCCCTGGCCGACGTCGATGAGGCCTCGCGCCTGGCGCTCAACGAGGCGTTTCAGACGTGGCGCGCGGCGATCGGGGAGGCTCTGGGGCGGCTGCGCGACAACCGCGTGCTCGCGGCCGACGCCGACCTCGACGCGCTCACCACGATGACGCTGGCCGCGATCCAGGGCGGGCTGCTGCTGGCCAAGACCAGCCGCGACAGCGGCCAGCTGCGCACGGCGCTCGACGGTGCGATCGCTCAATTGCGGGTGCATTATGCTCGCGACCCGCACCGTCGTTAGCGACCCACCGGGGCGGTGCTTAACGATTTGAGTCGGAGGTCCCGTACGCCTTGACGCGTCGGTATCACCCTGCTCCAATGATTGGACCCTCCGGTCCAGCGGGTGTACAGCAGGAGAGACACTGCGCACCTCGGCCGATCTCGAGGGCAACCTCAATATAAGGAGAAGCAATGCGCTTGCTTTCACGCATGTCGCTGCCATTCGCGCTGCTCGGGCTGGCTCTGGCCGGTCCGGCAATCGCGTCCGCCAGTGCGGACAGTCATGGCGACGGAGCCGGGCACGTGTATGTCAATGACAACACAGCGGGAACGAACACGATCGCCGTGTTCAACCGGCACGCGGACGGTTCGTTGACACCCGCGGCGGGGTCTCCATTTCTCGCCGGCGGCGCCGGCGCCGGTGCCGGCGTCGCGTCGCAGGGTGCGATCCAGCTCGCCGATCATGGGCGGTACCTGCTGGCGGTCGACGCCGGCAGCAACCAGATCTCGGTGCTGCGAGTCGATCATGACGGGACGCTCGATCCGGTCGCTGGCAGCCCGGTCTCCTCGGGTGGGGTCAAGCCCGACAGCATCGCCGTCCACGGCAATCTCGTGTACGTCGCCAACTCCGGCGTCGGCGGCAGTAACTACACCGGTTTCATCCTGGCGCCCTGGGGTCACCTGTACCCACTCAGCCGATCCACGGTGACACTGCCAGACGGATCAGCGCCGGGTGACGTCCTGTTCAACAACGACGGCTCCAAGCTCGTCGGCACGGACGTCGGCACCTCGGTGATTGACAGCTTCCGGGTTGGCTGGGATGGCCGCCTCACCGCCGCGCCTGGCTCGCCGTTCCCGGCGCAGGGACTCGGTCCGTTCGGCAGCCAGTTCCGTCCGACGAGCTCGAATCAGCTGTTCGTGTCCAACGCCCACAACGGCACCGGTCTCGGGACCGTCTCGGCGTTCAGCGACTCGGCCAACGGCACACTGTCGTCGATCGGGTCCTCGCCGTTCGCCGATGTCCAGACCGCGCCGTGCTGGCTGATCATCAGCCCCGACGGCCGGTACCTGTTCGCGGTGAACACCGGATCCGGCACGATCTCCCGCTACACGATCACCCCCGGCGGGGCGTTGACGCTCCTCGGTAGCACGACGGTCGGCTCCGGCACTGGTATCGGCGCGGTCGACCCGGGCCTCACGCCTAATGGCCGGACGCTGTACGTCAACGAGAGCGCGGCCGGCGCGATCGGCGCGTTCGCCGTCAGCGGCGGCAACCTGACCGAGCTGGCCACCACCCCGATGCCCGCCGGCTCGAAGCCCGCAGGCATCGCCGTCAACTAGGTCATCGCTCACCGCACGAGCCGGGGCGCGACCGCCCCGGCTCGTGGAGCGGCCCCACGGTTTGCTCGATGCCCTCAGACGGGGCGGGGCGCTGCTCTCCCCGCGTTCTCCCCCAGCATCCCGCGGATCCGGTCAAGCCCGTCGTAGACGTCGGTGAATCGGGTCGTCAGCGGCGAGAGGCCGAGGCGGATGACGTCGGGGGCGCGGAAGTCCACGATCACGCCGTCGTCGATCAGCCGCTGTGACAGCGCCCGCGCGTCGGGGTGGACAAGTGCGACGTGCGACCCGCGCGCGGCCGGATCCCGCGGCGAGCCGATGCGGCAGCCCAGCGGCGCCAGGCACTCGTCGATCAGCGCGATCGCGTAGTTGGTGAGCGCCACCGACTTGGTGCGGATGGCGGCGATGCCGGCCTCGATCACCAGCTCGATCCCCACTGCGGCGGCGGTGAGCGCCAGCACCGGCGGGGTGCCCGACAGCATCGCGCCGATCCCCGCGCCGGGGATGTAGCCGGGCGCCATCTCGAACGGGTCGCGCCGGCCCAGCCAGCCCCAGATCGGCTGGCGCAGCAGCTCCTGGTGTGCGTCGCGCACGTACATGAACGCGGGCGCGCCGGGGCCGCCGTTGAGGTACTTGTAGGTGCAGCCGACGGCCAGGTCGATCCCGTCGGCGTCGAGCGCCACCGGGATCGCGCCGGCGCTGTGGCTGAGATCCCACAACGCCAGCGCGCCCGCGTCATGCGCGATCTCGGTGATCGCCCGGGCGTCGAGGATGAACGCCGAGCGGTACGAGATCTGGGAGAAGGTCACGAGCGCGGTCTGCTCGCCGACGGCGTCGGCCACCTGCGCGGGATCCGGGCCGGTGTCGGGGTCGGCCTGGATCCACACGATCTCCAGGCCCCGCTCGTGCGCCAGGCTTTCCAGGACGTACCGGTCGGTCGGGAAGTTATCGACGTCGGTGACGAGCTGGTTGCGATCCGGGCGCGCACCGAGGGCGGCGGCGGCGAGCTTGTAGAAGCACACCGTCGTCGAGTCGGCCACCACCACCTGACCCCGGGCGGCGCCGAGCAGCTCGGCTCCGAGCCGATCGCCGATCGTCCGCGGCAGCTCCATCCACCCCTCGCTCCAGCCGCGGATCAGCCGCTCGCCCCACTGCACCGAGACGACCTCGTGCAGGCGCGGCGCGGTGTCGCACGGCAGCCGGCCCAGCGAGTTGCCGTCCAGGTAGATGAGCCCGTCACCGGCGACGACGAACCGGTCGTGGAAGCCGCGCAGCGGATCGGCGGCATCGCGCGTGACCGCCTCGTCCCGGCCGGCCATGTCAGCGCTTGGCGGGGCTGGTCACGCGCGGGGTGCGAACGCGAACACGCGGCTGGGGCTGCCGGTCCCTCCGACGAGCCGCAGCGGCGAGACGACGAGCATCGCGCCGGTGATCGGCAGCCGCTCGAGGTTGGCGAGCTGGGTGAGGCCCAGCTTGCCCGAGCCGAGCAGGAAGTTGTGCAGCGGGAACGGCGGCTCCATGCCGCCGGCCGAGCCGGCGTCGATCCCGACCGTCTCGGTGCCAAAGCCGGCGATCGCGCGCTCGCCCGCCAGCCACCGCGCCGCCTCCACGTCGGGCCCCGGGGTGCGGGGCCCGTTCTCACCCACGTTGAGGAACAGGTCCTGATCGTGGGCGCGTGACCCCCAGCCCGAGCGCAGCAGCACCCAGGCGCCGTCGGGGATCCGTCCGTTCGCCGACTCCCACGCCTCGAGGTCGGCGACGGTGAGCAGATAGTCGCCTCCGGCGGCCTCCGTCTCAGTCGTCTTCTCGATCACGCAGGCGGGTCCGACGAGCGTCTCCGGCGCGATCGACCCGATGTCCAGGCCGTCCCGCCCCGTCACCCAGTGGATCGGCGCGTCCACGTGGGTCCCGACGTGCTCGCCGATCGTCAGCGTGTACCAGGCCCAGGCGGGGCCACGATCGTCGTACTTGGAGATCTCCTCGCGGGAGAGGCCGGGCGTGTTGGCGAACGGCGGCGGCAACTGGATGATTGGCGTGGTCTCGGTGAGCGGCTGCGTGAGGTCGATCACCTGGACGGCGCCCGAGGCGAGCCCATCGAGGAGCGCGGCGACCTGGCTGGTTTCGGTGCTGGACATCGGCGTCTCTCCTTGGCTCAGGGTTGCGTGGGCGTTGCGGGGCGGCGTCAGCCGGCGCGGAATGCCTCCGTCAGCCATTCTGCACAGATCGTCGGGTTGACCTTGGCGTCGAGCACGAGCGGACCGGGCGTCGGCTCCTCCAGCCAAGCGGCGACGACGTCGAGCTCCAGGGTGCGCCGGATGGTGGCGGCCTGCGCGCCGGCCGCCCGGGCGATCCCGGCCAGGTCGGCGTCGGGGAACTGGACGAGGCTGACGTCGTGCCCCATCGGCGCGAAGTGGTGGACCTCGGCACCGTAGGCATGGTCATCGTAGATGACGACGAGCAGCTTGAGGCCGAGGCGAACCGCGGTCTCGATCTCGGCCAACGCCATGAACGCGCCGCCGTCCCCGAGCGCGGCGACGGTCACCCGGTCAGGCCGCGCGATCGCAGCACCGATCGCGTTGCCGAGCCCGAGGCCGACGGCCTGAAAGCCGTTGGGGAACACCCACGCGTGCGCGTCGGGCACGGACAGGAACATCGCCGGGTAGCCGAGTGAGTGCCCCGAGTCGACGGCGACCGTCTTGTCGGCGGGCAGACGCTCCTCGAGCGCGATCGACAGTGTCCGCGGATCGATCCACGCGTCGGTGGAGGCGTCCTGGAACGGATCGTCGCGCCAGCGGTTGGTGGCGATCTCCTGCGCGAGCTGCGGCGTGCGGAACCCTGTGGACCGGTGGCCGCGGCGCTCGAGCTCGTCGGCCAGGAGCCGCGCTCCGGCGCCGGCGTCCCCGAGCACGGCGACATCGGTCCGATGGTTGCGTCCGAACGCGCGCGCCTCCACATCGATCTGCGCGAGCGTCGCCTCGGGGCCGATGAGCGTGCCGTGGCGAGTGGTCCAGTCGTTGATCGACGCGCCGGCCACCAGCACCGCGTCGGCTCGTGGCAGCAGCTCGGCCGCGAACGGCGATGCGAACCCGCCGGAGATGCCGACGGCGTATGGCAGCCCGGCGAACAGCCCGTTCGCCGGGGCCGACGTCGCCAGGACGGCGCCGATCAGGCTCCCGAGCCGCTCGAGCTCGTCGCGCGCATGCGCGAGGACTGCGCCGCGGCCGGCGATGATGAGCGGGCGCTCGGCGCCCTGGAGCAGATCGGCCACCGCCGCGATCGACTGCGCCGACGGATCCGGGGTGGGCAGCGCCGGCACGGGCGGCTGGCGCGGCTCGAGCTCGTCCGGGGGCTGGGGCTGGATGTCGATCGGCAGCATGAGCACCACCGGCCGGCGCTCGAGCACCGCGCGCTGATAGGCGCGCTGGGCATCGTCGGCTGCGGTGGCGGCGCCGTGCACGCGGTCGGCGGCGGCGCCGACGGACTCGACCAGGCCCGGCTGGTCGATGCGAAAGTTCGAGTTCAGCGCCGCCGCCGGGGCCTCCCCGGCGAGCACCACCAGCGGCGTCCGGCTCTTCACCGCCTCGGTCAGCCCGGTCATGAGGTTGGTCAGCCCGGGGCCCTGGTGGACGGTGCAGACCCCGACTCGCCCGCTCACCCGCGCGTATCCATCGGCCATGCAGATCGCGCCGCCCTCGTGGCGAGCATGGTGAAAGCGCGCCCCGCCGGCGCACAGCGCGTTGGTGACGACGAGATTGCCGCTGCCGAGCACGCCGAAGGCCTCGGTGAGCCCGGTGGCGGCGATCGTGGCACCGACGACCTCGGCCACCGATGTCGGGCGGTGAGCGGCGGCGGTGCTCATGGCGGCGGGATTCTGGACTGCGCCCGGGTCACAGACCGTGCATCCTACATCTGCCGGTTTCCGCGTTACCGTTCCGGGAGAGACCACAGTCATGACTAGCGAACACGATCCGGCCGGCGGCCCACCAGGCCCCGGCGACGGCGGCGAGGAGCCGCTCGTCGCCCCGATGGCCGAGACCGAGGCCCCGAGCGAAGACACCACCGCGGCCGGTGACGCGCCCGTGGCCTTCGGAGCCGAGGCGTCCGGCGTCCCGGCCCGTGCGCGCTCGCGGATGGACTCCCACAACATGCTCCCGGGTCGAGATCGCCGGCGCACGGGCGCCGAGCGCTTGCTGGTGCGGCTGATCGCCACCTGCGGCATCGTCGCAATCGGCGTCGCAATCGCGGCGATTATGGTCTCCAGCAAGTCCCAAGGCTGGCTCGTCGGCTTGGTCGTGTCGATCGTCAGCGTCGCGCTGGCGGCCGTGCTCTGGTCCTCGCGCCAGCTTTGAGGGTTCGCGGAGTCGCGGAATGCGTCGGGCTAACTCCCCGGAAAGAGTAGGATCGCACGCGGTGACCGCCGACTCCAGCCGGGACAGCATCCGCGAGTTTCTGGACCATGAGGGAGAGGTGGGGCGCGACCTGCTCGCCGTCGACTGGGCGGCCACGCCGCTGGGCCCGATTCAGACCTGGCCGGGGAGCCTCACCACCGTCGTCCGCGTGCTGCTCACCTCGCGCTTTGCCATGTGGATGGCATGGGGACCGGAGCTGACGTTCCTGTGCAACGACGCATACCGCCGGGACACGCTCGGTGAGAAGTACCCGTGGGCGCTCGGCCGGCCGGCGAGCGAGGTGTGGGCCGAGATCTGGGCCGAGGTCGAGCCGCGGATCCAGTCGGTCCTCACCACCGGCGAGTCGACATGGGACGAGGCGTTGATGCTCATCCTCGAGCGCAGCGGGTACCCCGAGGAGACCTACCACACGTTCTCCTACAGCCCGCTGCCCGATGATCAGGGGCGGATCGCCGGCATGCTGTGCGTCGTCTCCGAGGACACCAAGCGGGTCATCGGGGAGCGGCGGATGGCCACCCTGCGCGAGCTGGGCTCGGTCTCCTCGGGCGTGCGGGAGGAGCGGGACTTCCTCGGCGCCGCCGCCGAGGTGCTCGCCGGAAACCCGCACTCGCTGCCGTTCACGATGGTCTACCTGTTCGACGAGGACGGCGCCGCGCGGCTGGAGGCCACGAGCGGGATCGCCCCCGGCCATCCGGCGGCGCCCCGGGTGATCGTGCCCGATGCCGCCGATGCGCCGTGGCCGGTCGCCGCGCCGGCGGCGGGCCGCTCCGCCGTCGTCGACGTGAGCGATCCGCGGTTCGGGGAGCTGCCCACCGGCGCGTGGGCGCAGCCGCCGGAGCGGGCGCTGCTGATCCCGATCCTGCAGCCGGCCCGCGACATGCCGTACGGGTTCCTCGTCGCCGCTCAGAACCGGCTCTGCCCGCTGGACAACGACTACACGGCGTTCGTCGGCCTCATCGCCCAGCACCTGGCGGCGGGCCTGGCGGCGTCGCGTACGTTCGACGCCGAGCGCCGTCGCGCCGCCGAGCTCGAGGAGCTCGACCGGGCCAAGACGGAGTTCTTCTCCAACGTCAGCCACGAGTTCCGCACGCCGCTGACGCTGATGTTGGGGCCGCTCGCGGACGCGCTGGGCAATCCCGCCGGCCTCGCGCCCGAGCCGCTCGAGCTCGTGCACCGCAACTCGCTGCGGCTGCTCAAGCTCGTCAACTCCCTGCTGGACTTCTCGCGCGCCGAGGCGGGGCGGATGCGCGCCGAGTTCCGGCCCACCGACATCGGCGCGCTGACCGCCGCGCTGGCCGGGACGTTCCGCGAGGCCACCGACCGGGCCGGGCTGGAGCTGGTGGTGGCCTGCGAGTCACCGGCCGAGCCGGTCTACCTGGACCGCGATCTGTGGGAGCGGATCGTGCTCAACCTCGTCTCCAACGCGTTCAAGGCGACCCTCGAGGGCCGCATCGAGGTGCGGGTCGACCCCGTCGATGGAGGCGTCGCGCTGGTGGTGGCCGACACCGGCACCGGCATCCCGGCGCCGGAGCTCGGCCGTCTGTTCCAGCGCTTTCATCGCGTCCGCAGCATCACGCGCAGCTATGAGGGGTCGGGGATCGGGCTCGCGCTCGTCAAGGAGCTGACCGATCTGCACGGCGGCGAGATCTCGGTCCGCAGCATCGAGGGCGAGGGATCCGAGTTCACTGTGTGGCTGCCCGTCGGCGCGGCCCATCTGCCGGCCGACCAGGTGCGGGAGGAGACCGCGGAGCCGGCGGCGTCGATCGCGGCGCTGTTCGCGGAGGAGGCGATGAGCTGGGTCGACGCCACGAGTGACCGGCCCAGCGGCGGGGACGTCACTCCCGCCGGCGCGGATGGTGTCCCGGCCGCGGCCCGGCGGCGAGTGCTGATCGCCGATGACAATGCCGACCTGCGCCGGTATCTGAAGGCCGTGCTATCCCCGCAGTTCGATGTCGAGGCGGTCGAAGACGGCGCCGCGGCGCTGGCGGTGACCCGCGAACGCAAGCCGGATCTACTGATCAGCGACGTGATGATGCCGGGTCTCGACGGCTACGACCTGCTCGACGCGGTGCGCTCCTCGCCGGACACGCGGGACCTGCCGGTCATCCTGCTGTCCGCCCGCGCCGGTGAGGAAGCGGCCATCCGCGGCCTCCAGGCCGGCGCCGACGACTATCTCCCCAAGCCGTTCTCCGGACGGGAGCTGCTCGCCCGCGTCCGAGCCCACCTGGACCTGTCGACTCTGCGCCGCCAGGCCGCCGCCGACGTCAGCGCCGAGCGCCGGCGGCTCGAGCAGACGCTCCAACAGCTGCCGGTCGGTGTGATGCTGGCCGAGCTGCCCTCCCGCCGCGTCGTGCTCGGCAACCGGCAGGCCGCCGAGATCCTCGGCCACGGGATCCTGCCCGAGGTGACCGAGGGCGATTACGACGGCTACGAGCTGCTCACGCTCGAGCGTGAGCGGGTCAAGCGAGACGATGGCCCGCTCGCGCGCGCCATCCGGCTCGGGGAGGTCGTGGAGGACGCGGACATGCTGTACCGCACCGGGTCCGGCCGGGTGATCATCGTCCGCATCAGCGCCGCCCCGATCCGCGCCGAGGACGGCACCGTCGTCGCCGGGGTGCTCGTCTTTCAGGACGTGTCCGAGCGGGTCCGGACCGAGCGGCTGCTCGCCGCCCAGCGCGACATCCTCGCCCTCGTGGCCAGCGGCGTCTCGTTGCCACGGACGCTGGAGTCGATCGTCACCTGCGTGGAGCAGCTGTCCGAGTACGACGCCTGGGCCTCCATCCTGCTGCTCTCCGGCGACGGGCGCCGGCTGGAGCGCGGCGCCGCCCCGAGCCTGCCTGACGCCTACAACGAGGCAATCGACGGCCTCCGGATCGGCCCCACCGCCGGGTCGTGCGGCACCGCCGCGCACCGCGGGGAGACCGTCATCGTGAGCGACACGTCGACCGATCCGCTGTGGCTCGATTACCGCGAGCTGGCGGCCGAGCATGGGCTGCGCGCCTGCTGGTCAACGCCGATTCGCGCCGACGATGGCGAGCTGGTGGGGACGCTCGCCATCTACTACGCCGAGCCGCGCGAACCGCGCGCCGAGGATCGTCGCGTCGTCGACCTGCTCGCGCGAACCGCCGGCGTCGCCATCGGGCGCGCCCGCGACGCCGACGCCCGCGCCCGCCAGCTGGCCGAGTTGCAGAGCAGCCTGCTGCCGCGCGCGCTGCCCGACGTCCCGGGCATCCGCGCCGCCGTCAGCTTCCATCCCGAGGAGCGCGGGTCCGAGGTCGGTGGCGACTTCTATGACCTGTTCTCACTGCCCGGGGATGCGTGGGGGTTCGTCGTCGGCGACGTGTGCGGCCACGGCGCCGACGCCGCCGCTGTCACGGCGCTCGCGCGCCACACGACGCGGGCGATCGCCCGGCTCGAGCGCCGGCCCTCGGGAGTGCTCTCGATCGTCAACGACGAGCTGCGCACGTCTGACCACGAACGCTTGTGCACCGCCCTATACGGTCGCTTCGAGCCGATCGCCGACGGCATCCAGCTCACCCTGGCCTGTGGTGGACACCCGGCGCCGCTCGTCCGGCGCGTCGACGGCCACGTCGAGACCGTCCGCGTGCGCGGGCCGCTGCTCGGGGTGTTCGACGACGCCGAGTTTCCCGAGACGACGATTGACCTCGTCCCCGGAGACACCCTCCTGCTCTATACCGACGGCCTGGTTGAGCGCAACCCGCGCGTCCTCGGCGACGCCGGCCTGCGCACCCTCGTTGCGTCACTGCGAGCCGACGACGCCGACGGGCTGCTGGCCGAGCTGGAGCGCAGCGCCTTCGGCTCGCCGCCGGACCCGCTGCCCGACGACGCCGCCGTCCTGGCGATTCAGGTGCTCAGCTCGAGCCCGGGTGGCGCCGACCCCGAGGGCACTGGGGCGCCGGTGCTCGTGCACGCGATGGCGAGGTAGCCGTCACCGTCGCGGCTGTGCGGCTGCGTAGCGAGCGGATCGTCACGCCCGGCGGCACGGTCGCCGGCGAGGTGGAGATCGCCGGCGGGCGGATCGCCGCGGTGCAGGCGCCGCCCGCGCGGACGTCGCGTTCCGAGGTGGTCGATCTCGGAGCGCGGTGGCTCGTGCCAGGGCTGATCGACCTGCACGTGCACGGCGGCGGCGGGACGCAGTGCAACACGGCCGATCGGGATGAGATCGCGGCGGTCGCGCGGTTTCACGCCCGCCACGGGGTGACGGCGCTGCTGGCGACGACGGTGGCCGCCCCGCCCGGCGAGCTCGCCGCCGCGCTCGATGCCGTGCGCGGAGCGATGGATGACGGCACCGGCGGCGCCGCCGTCCTCGGCGCCCACCTGGAGGGGCCGTTCATCAGCCCCGCGGCGCCCGGGGCGATGGATCCGTCGGCGTTCCTGGCGCCCGACGCCGAGATTCTGCGCAGCTTCGTGCTCGGCGGCGGCGGATGCCTGGCGCTGATGACGGTCGCGCCCGAGCTGCCCGGCGCGACCGGCCTCATCGCCGAGCTCGTGCAGGCGGGCGTCGTCGTGTCCCTCGGCCACACCGTCGCCTCGTATGACGAGGCGGTGGCCGCCGTGACCGCCGGCGCGCGCTGCGCCACGCACCTGTTCAACGCGATGTCCCCGTTTCACCACCGGGCGCCGGGGGTGGCGGGCGCCGCGCTCGAGGCGTCGGAGGTCAGCTGTGAGCTCATCTGCGACGGCATCCACGTCGACCCGGTGGCGATGCGAATCGCCCACCGGCTCAAGGGCCCGGCCGGGCTGCACCTGGTGAGCGACGCGACCGCGGCGGCCGGAATGCCGGACGGGCGCTACCGGCTCGGCGCCGAGGTGGTCGAGCTGGCCGGCGGCCGGGCCACGCTGCCGGGCACCGACACGCTCGCCGGCAGCACGCTGACACTCGATGCCGCGGTGGCCAACGCCGTGCGCTTCCTGGGAGTCGGGGTGGGGGAGGCGGTCGCCCTCGCCTCCGCCAACCCGGCCCGGCTGCTCGGGCTGGAGGACCGCAAGGGCGCGATCGCGCCCGGCTACGACGCCGACCTCGCCGTGCTCGACGACGAGCTGAACGCCTGCGGGACGATCGTCGCCGGTGCGTGGGTGGACGGGCCGCCGCAGCCGTGAGCTCGGCGGTCGGGGTCGGGGTCGGGCTACGCGGCCGGCGCGTCGCGGACGTGGGCGTCGAAGAAGTCCAGGATCCGCTGCCACGAGTCCTCGGCCGACGGGTGGTCGTAGTTGAACCCGACGAACGTCGTCAGCGGCCCGAGCACCGGGCCGACGTTGATCCGGTTCATGAACGAGTGCCCGA
>DATCFW010000395.1:0-2901 GCA_036509295.1 Solirubrobacteraceae bacterium
GATCAGGCCGAGCGTGATGACGAGCTGAACCGCCTGGGTTCCGAAGATCGTCTCGAAGTTGGCCGAGGTTGCAAACGTGTTCGGCCGCAGCAGCGAGAACACGATGATGACAACGCCCCACAGGACGAGGATCCCGTAGCGCTCTCCCAGCTCGACCGGGCTCCAGCGCGAGGGCAGTCCCGTCGTGCGCTCGCCCGGCGGCGCCGCGGCTGGCTCGGCCGACGGCGGAGCGGGGCTGCTCGTGTCGCTCACAGCTCAGGACACTCGGTCACGAGCGAATCGTCGCACAATCGGCCATCAAGTCGCATATATTGCATACCCCACAACTTCGCATATTGCATACGATTCTGGTAGCGTAGCGGCCCGCTGAACGGGTGTCCATCGCGATGCGGAAAACGCCCGCTCCGTCAAGGTGAGAGAGGGCCAAATAGAGAGGAATCTATGAGCCGTCCGAAGGGTGTCGCGTCACTGGTTCTCGTCGTTCTCTGCACCGTCGCGCTCGCGGCGTGTGGCAGCAGCAGTTCGTCCTCGTCATCGTCAGGCGGCACCAGCTCGGCCGCCGCCAGTTCGTCGGGCACCACCTCCGCGTCCGGCTCGTCGGGCGTCGCCGAGGCAAAGCAGCTCGTCAGTGCGGAGGAGCAGCCGCCTGCGTTCAAAGGCCCGACATCGAAGGTGGACATTGCCAAGGCGAAGGGCAAGACCGTCTACTACGTGAGCCTGACCGAGGAGATCCCCGCGCTCCACGAGTGGGGCGACGTCCTCGCCCAGCAGCTCAAGGAGGCCGGCGTCACGACGCAGAAGTGCGACGCCAAGGGCAGTCCGGATGGCATCACCACCTGCCTGCAGCAGGCGCTCGCGGCAAAGCCGACCATGATCGTCGCCCAGGCTCTGGACACGAAGTTCATCGCCTCCTACATCGCCCGCGCGAAGGCGGAGGGGATCAAGTTCGTCACCGCCCAGACTGGCACACCCGGCATTCCGACCATCCCCGGCGATGACGGCGAGGTCACGTTTGACTATGCGCAGGTCGGTCGCACCCTCGCCGATTGGTTCGTCGCGGACTCGGGCTGCACGAAGGGCGGCCCACAGATCATCACGAGCACCAGCAGTCGCCAGCCGTCGCTGGCCGAGGTCGGCGGGATCCAGAGCGAGGTCAAGCGGCTGTGCCCGAGCCTCAGCGTCCCATCGGTCCAGAACGTCCTGATCCCGGACTGGCCGACGTCGCTGCCGACCACCACCCGGTCACTGCTCACCGCGAACCCGAACCTCAAGTACGTGTTGCCACTGTACGACGGCATGACGATCTACATGGTGCCCGCGATCAACGGGATCCAGAGCGCCAAGTCAACGGTTAAGGTCGCCTCGTTCAACGCCACGCCGGTGGTCATCCAGAACGAGCTGGCCAAGCCCTCGCCGCTGGCCGCCGACGTCGGCGGACCGAACCAGTGGTACGGCGTCGCGCTCGCCGATCAGGTGCTGCGCGTCCTCGCCGGCCAGCCGCCGGTCACCAGCGAGAACGTTCCGCTCCGGCTGTTCACGCGAGATAACGTCGGGACGATCGATCCCGCCAAGGACGAATCGACCTGGTATGGCTCGGTCAATCCGATCTGCGAGTACCACACGCTGTGGGGACTGCCCTGCAACTGATGCGCTCGTGATGGCCGCCGAGGACCGCGCCGCCAGCCGATCTGAACCGGGACCCTCCGCACCACGCGGAGGGTCCTCCGGTTCCGATCTCGCACTCGAGGCCGAGCACCTCTCCAAGTCGTTCGGCGGCGTCCGCGTTCTGCGCGATGTCAGCCTCTCGGTCAGGCAGGGAGAGATTCATGGCCTCGTCGGGAGCAACGGGTCCGGCAAGTCGACGCTGATCAAGATCCTCTCGGGCTACCACGCCCCGGACGCGGGCAGCTCGCTGAAGGTCCGCGGGCAGAACGTCTCGCTCCCGGTTCCCCCAGACCGGGCGACGCGGCTCGGGCTCAGCTTCGTCCACCAGGACCTCGGGCTCATCCCGCAGCTGACCGTGCTCGAGAACCTGCGGGTGGGCCGTTTCACCTCACACGCCGGCTGGCGGATCAGCTGGCGCGACGAACGCGCGGTCGTCCGCGCCGCCCTCCAGCGCTTCGACCTCGACGTCGCACCGGAGACCCCAGTGGAGCGGCTCTCCAGCATCGAGCGGGTGCTGCTCGCCGTCGTCCGCGCGTTCTCCGATCTGGAGCACGCCAGCGGAGGCGTGCTGGTGCTGGACGAGCCGACCGCCTACCTCCCGCGCGACGGCGTCGATCGGCTGTTCGCCGCCGTCCGCCGGGCGGCTCAGGAGGGCGCGGGGGTCGTGTTCGTCAGCCACCGGCTAGAGGAGATCGGGATGCTCACGCACAGCGTCTCGGTGCTGCGCGACGGCCGGCTCGTCGGCACCGCGGCGACGCCGTCGGTGAGCGAATCCGACCTGGTGCGGATGATCGTCGGCAGCACGCTGGAGACCGCGACGTTCGCGCCCCGCAGCGACGGCGAGGTTCTGCTCCGCACCCACGCGCTGTCCGGGCGCGTCGCCCAGGACGTGACGCTGGCGCTCCACCGCGGCGAGGTCCTCGGCCTGACCGGGCTGATGGGGATGGGGCACGAGGAGGTGCCCTACCTGCTCTTCGGCGCGACGGCCGCGACGGGCGAGCTCGAACTCGGCGGCGAGCGGATGGCGGTGAGCGAGATGTCGCCGCGCCGGGCGATCGCCGCCGGCGTCGCGCTGTTGCCCGGGGATCGCCAGCGCGCCAGCGGCGCCGGGTCTCTGTCGGTAATGGAGAACGTGACCCTCCCCACGCTCGAGCGGTTCGTCACCGGCGGCTTCCTGCGCCCGAAACGCGAGCGCGCCCGCGTGCTCGAGGTCCTGCGCGCCTTCGACGTGCGCCC
>DATCFW010000396.1:0-2285 GCA_036509295.1 Solirubrobacteraceae bacterium
ACGAAATTCGCCTGCGGCGGGGATAGTCCGCGCTGCTCCATCCCGATGGGCGTGTCGCGCCAGGACCGCGGGAGGCAAACAGCACAAAGCGGGGCCCCACTCACTGAGCCAGGCTGCAGGCTAGAGTCGCCGAACTCGAACCATGACCGTCGCCTCCTCACCTTCCCGGCGTGATGAGCTGCGCGCATTCCTGCGCTCCCGGCGGGCGCGGCTGTCGCCGGCGGACGTCGGACTCCCCGACAACGGCGGCCCCCGACGGACGCCCGGCCTGAGGCGCGAGGAACTCGCCGCGCTGGCGGGGGTCGGAGTGTCGTGGTACACGTGGCTGGAGCACGGGCGCGACATCAACCCGTCGCCCGAGGTGCTCGACGCGCTCGCCCGCGCGCTGCGGCTTGACCTCGCCGAGCGCAGGACCCTATTCGCGCTCGCGCGAACGGAGCTCCCGCTGGCCGATGACGTGGCCGGCACCGATCCGGAGCGGCTCGATAGCGACATCAGTCAGCTGATCGCTCTGGTCGACTCGATGCATCCCAACCCGGCCTACCTGCTCGGCCCGATGACTCGGATCCTCGCGTGGAATCGAGCCGCCTCGGTCGTGCTGGGCTCGCCTGATCATCTGACTGCGGACAGGCGGCACCTGCTGTGGTGGCTGATGGTCGATCCGGGGGACAGCGGAATGACCGCCCAACGCGAGGGAACCGTCGCAACACGCTGGCACGGTTTCGCGCCGAGTACGCGCGCCACGCGGGCGAGCCGGACTACGAGGAGTCCTGGCGCAGATGCGCGAGCATAGCGCCCAGTTCCGCGAGTGGTGGGACGAGCATGAGGTGATCGATGCTCAGCGCGGCACCAAGGTCATGGAACACCCGCAGCTCGGCACGCTGCGCCTGCATCACGCGCAGACGGTCCCGACGGGACAGCCGGAGCTGCGGATGGCCGTCTACGCGCCCGCGGATGCGGCCACTCGCGCGGCGCTCGCGGCGCTCTGACGCGCATGCCGGCGGGCTGCCGCTTGCGGCCGCGGTCCCTCCGGACGCGCGTGGCGCACCCGTCAGTCGTGGGCCGCGGCCAGCGGATGGCCCAGCTGGGTCGCGTTCTCGAGCGCGGCGAGATCTTGCTCGTCGAGCTCGACGTCCGCCGCGGCCATGTTCTCCTCGAGGTGCTGCACCGAGCTGGTGCCGGGGATCAGCAGCATCCGCTCGTAGCGGGAGAGCAGCCAGGCGAGCGCGACCTGCGTGGCGGTGATCCCGCGCCGCTGCGCGACTCCGGAGATGACCGGATCCTGCGCCAGCCGCGAGGGGCCGCCGCTGAACGCCGAACCAAGCGGGAAATAGGGCACGAACGCAATCTCTCGCGCCACGCACAGCTCCAGCACGTCCTCGCCGGAGCGGTTGACGACGCTATAGGCGTTCTGCACCTCAGCGACGTCGACCAGATCGAACACGCGGCCGATGGCATCGGCACCGGCCTCGCTGATGCCGATCAGGTCAAGCTTGCCTTCGCCGCGCAGATCCTCGAGCGTGCCGACCTGCTCGGCCAGCAGGTCGCCGGAGGCGTCGGCGTCCATCAGCCGGAGGTTGACGAGGTCCATCCGCTCCACCTGCAGGGAGCGGAGGTTGTCCTCGACGCCGGCGCGCAGCTCGGCGGGACTCTGGGCGGGCAGCCAAGCGCCCTGATCGTCACGGCGGCCGCCGACCTTGGTGACGAGCTTCAGGTTCTCCGGATACGGATGCAGGGCCTCGCGGATCAGATCGTTGACGACGTCCGGGCCGTAGTACTGCGCGGTATCGATGTGGTCGACCCCAAGTTCGATCGCGCGGCGCAGCACAGCGCGCGCGCCATCCGGATCGTGCGGCGGGCCAAACACGCCGGGCCCGGCGAGCTGCATCGCACCGAAGCCGATGCGGTTGACGGGCTTGTCGCCCATGAAGGATGTCTTGTTCATGCCGACAGCTTGCGCTTCGGATCGCGGCGGCACAAGAAGTCTGTCGATCCTGGGTGCCAGACCACCAGCCTGCGGAGCCCCACGCCGCCCCGGTGCCACTCATCTGTCGCAGCACTCCATCGGCGACGATCCGCTGGCGCTGCGCGGCCGCGAACTGCCGTGGTCATCGGTGCGAACATGTGGCGTATGACGAAATGGGAGGACGTCGAACTGGCAGAGCCGGAGTTCGCGCATCGCGTCCGGGCGCTGTTCGACGCTCACAGACACAAGACAATCGCCACCTTGCGAGTCGACGGGTCGCCGCGGATCTCGGGGATCGAGGCGGTCTTCGAGGACGGCA
>DATCFW010000397.1:0-10468 GCA_036509295.1 Solirubrobacteraceae bacterium
TGCTCGTCGTGGGTCAGCGGCCGGCGGAACTCACCGGACTCGATCGCCTCGCGCAGCCACAGCCGCTGGCGATGGGACGCGATGTGCTCGATCTCGTAGGCGATCGTGCCGCAGTAGGTCTCGCGCAGGTGCGGCAGGGCATCGGCCAGCGTGGCCCCGGGCACGTACATGCGCAGGATCCGAGCCGGGATCTGGGCCATCAGCTCCGGGGTGAGCCCGAGCGGCGCCGGGTCGAGCGCCGGGTCGCCTTCGGACTCGCGGCCGAGCGGATCGAGCTTGGCCGCCAGGTGGCCGTGCGTGCGGTGCGCCTTGAGCAGCGACGTCGCCGCCTGCACCGCCTGCATCAGCTCCTCGTCGTGGTGACCGTCGCCGTCGCGGACCGTGGCCCGCCGTTCGGTCCCACCCGTCCCCGCGCTCGAGATCGCGGCGGCCGGAGCCGGCGGCGGGGGCAGCTCGGGCAGCTCGACGCCCAGGTCGGCGAACACCGTGGCGTAGAAGCTGTGCTCGCCTCCGAGCAGCTTCTCGATCTGCTGCAGGAACCGTCCGGACTCGGCGCCCTGGATGATCCGATGGTCATAGGTGGAGGTCATGGTCATGACCTTCTCGGCGCCGATCATCGGCCCGATCCGCTCCAGGCCGACCGGATAGGCGATCGACCCGGTGGCGACGATCGTCCCCTGGCCGACCATCAGCCGGGGCACCGACGCGATCGTGCCGATCCCGCCGGGGTTGGTGAGGGTGACGTTGCCGCCGGTGAGGTCATCGGCGGTCAGCGCGTTGGTGCGGGCCTTCTCCACCAGCGCGTTGTAGGCGTCGAGGAACTCGGTGAAGCTCTTGCGCCCGGCGTCGCGGATCACCGGCACCATCAGGGCGCGGCTGCCGTCCTTCTTCTCGACGTCCACGGCCAGCCCGAGGTTGACGGCACCGTCGTCGTGGCGGTAGGGCTTGCCGTCGATCTCGGAGAAATGGTGGGCCATGACCGGCATCTCATCGGTGCCGACGCGCGCGATCGCGTAGGCGATGAGATGCGTGAACGACACCCGCTGACCGGCGTTCTTGAGCTGCTTGCGGCGCTCGTCCAGGGTGGTGACGGTGAGCGTGCGGAAGGAGGTCGCGGTGGGGATCGAACGGCTCTGATCCATGTACCGCGCCAGCGCGGCGCCGCCGCCCTTGATCAGCTGCGCCTCGGCCGGAGCCGGCGTCGCGGCGGATGCGCCGTTGCCGCCGTGGGCCAGCACGTCGGCCTTGGTGATCCGCCCGCGGCGGGCGGTCCCGCGCACGCGGGAGAGATCGACGCCCTCGGCGGCGGCCACCCGGCGGGCGATGGGAGACGCGTGGGCATCCCCGTCCCCGTCCCCGTCCCCGTCCCCGTTTCCGGCCGGCGCGGGCGAAGACGCGGATGGGGCTGTCGGCCCGGTCTGCCCGCCGCCGTTGGCGGCGGGCGCCGGGGGACGGGCGGGCGAGCCGGCGCCGACGCTCATCCGTCCGATCACCTGGCCGACGGTCACGGTCTCCCCATCCTGCGCCAGGATCTCCGTGATCGTGCCCGCGGCGGGGGCTGGCAGCTCCATGTCGACCTTGTCGGTGGAGATCTCGACAACGGTGTCGCCATCGGACACCGCATCACCGACCTTGACCGACCATTCCAGGATCGTGCCCTCGGTGACCGACTCCCCGCCGGTGGGGGTGACGATCTCAACCACCGTCTGACCGGCGGCCTGCTGCGCCGCGGCGACCCCCTCGGACTCGGTGGCCGCCCCGGCGACGGCCTCGCCGGCGGTCGTCGGTGGCGACTCCCCGGAGACCGGCGTCTCGGGCGCGACGGCCGCGCCGTTGCCATTACCGTCGGTCACGATCTCGGCCAGGAGCCCGCCGACAGCGACGGTGTCCCCCTCCGCGGCGTAGAGCTTGGCAACCGTCCCGGCGACCGGCGCGGGCACCTCGGCGTCCACCTTGTCGGTGGAGATCTCGACGATTGTCTCATCGACGGCGACGGTGTCGCCCTCCTGCTTGTGCCATTCGAGCACGGTGCCCTCGGCAACCGAGTCGCCCATGGCCGGCATGACGACTTGAACAGTGCTGGTATCGACCGCCATCAGTCTGCGCTCACTCTACTGCGTCGTTGCGGCGCGCCGACGGTCTGCAACGACGAACCCGATCGACCCGGCGAAGGGGCCCAGGCCGCCGATCACCGCCACCAGCACGGCCAGCCAGAACGGGAGGATGTGCCGTCGCGCGGCGGCGATGCAGACGAGGGACATCACGATCCAGATGACGCCGTGGCTGAGGCCGAGGATGAACGTCGCCGGCTGGGGGTTGCCCAGGACGAACGCACACACCAGCAGGGCCAGGTAGACCACCGAGTGGGTGAACGACGCCAGCTCGAGCCGGCGGAAGGTGATCGCGCCCATCAGGCCGGTGGCGACATCAGCGCGGCCAGGCGCCGCAGCGGATCGTCGGCCTGGTCGGGCCACTCGCGCGGATCCGCCGGCCACCAGGCGAACTCATCGTGCTCGGCGTCGGGCGTGACCGCGGCGCCCGCGGCCAGCCACGCCTCGCCGACGAGCATGGCGATCCCGTTGGGCAGCCTCACCAACGCCTCGATGCTCAGCCGCTCGGGCGCGACCGACCACTCCTCGGCCAGCTCGCGGACGAGCGTGTCGGCCGGGTTCTCGCCGACTTCGACCGATCCCGCAGCGCCCAGCGCCCACCGCTCGGCCCAGGTCGCCAGCCAGGCGGCGCGGCGCCCCGCCAGCCAGGCGCCGTCGGCGGAGCGCACGACGCACAGCGCCGACAGGCTCTGCAGGGCATCGCCGGGCAACAGCCGCAGCGCCCAGCGCACCGGTTCGCAGTGGAGCTGGAGCCGGCCGTCGGCCACCGCGAACCCGGCCAGGCGCGCGGCCAGCCCGTCGTGGCTGGGCGAGCCGCGGCCACGCAGCTGCGCGAGAGCGCGATCGGCCTCGTCGGTGACCTCCGGCGCCAGCGCGAACGGCTCGTCTGACCAGGTGACCGCAACGTCGGCGGGAGCCCACGGACCGCGAGCCAGGATGCCGGGGACGGGAGTCATGTCTGCACCGTAGCCGCCCCGGGCCACGGCGGCCCTGCCCACCCCATCCCCTGGCCCCGTCCGATTAGGCTGGCGTCGTGACAGCGCAGCGGCGCAAGCATTGGGGCTGGGGACGGGAGCGCGATCAGCTCCCGCCCGCCGAGCTGGCGCAGGCGGCGGCGTTCCTGTCAGGGCACCTGGGCTTCGGCTCGGTGACCCCGGAGCCGTTCGTGCCGCTGTCCCAGCTCGCCCTCCCGGCGCCGCGGCTGCGGCCGCCGCCGGCGCTCACGCCGATCTGCGCCACCGACGCCCACGAGCGGGCGCGACACGCGTATGGCAGCTCCTATCGGGACGTGGTCCGCGGCTTCCGGGGCGTGTTCGAGCACCTGCCCGATCTCGTGGCGCTCCCGGCTGACGAGCCCGAGCTGACCGCGGTGCTGGAGTGGGCGCTCGCCGCCGGCGCGGCCGTCATCCCCTACGGCGGGGGGACGAGCGTGGTCGGCGGGGTGGAGCCCGACGTCGGCGATCGGTTCACCGGGGTGGTGACGATCGACCTGCGGCGGCTCGATCAGGTCCTCGAGGTGGACCCGGTGTCACTGAGCGCCCGCATTCAGGCGGGCGCCACCGGACCGCGCCTGGAGGAGCAGCTGCGCCCGCACGACCTCACGCTGCGCCACTTCCCGCAGAGCTTCGAGTTCGCCACGCTCGGCGGGATGATCGCCACCCGCGCCGGCGGGCACTTCGCCACCCTGCACACCCACATCGACGACCTCGTCGAGTCGGTGCGAGCGGTCACCCCGGCGGGCGTGTGGGAGTCGCGGCGGCTGCCCGGCTCGGGCGCCGGCGTGTCACCGGACCGCATGCTGATCGGCTCCGAGGGGACCCTTGGCATCATCACCGAGGCGTGGGTGAGAGTGCGGCCGCGGCCGCGATTCCGGGCGTCGATCGGGGTGCGCTTCGCCGATTTCGCCGCCGGGGCGGTGGCGGTGCGGGCGCTCTCGCAGTCAGGCCTGCATCCGTCCAACTGCCGCCTGATCGACCCCACCGAGGCGCGGCTGACCGGCGCCGGGGACGGTGCTCAGGCACTGCTCGTGCTGGGGTTCGAGTCCCCGTCCTTTCCGGTGGACGGCCCGCTGGCCCAGGCGCTGGAGTGCTGTGGAGACCACGGCGGCGAGTGGGATGACCCGGGAACCCCCGGCGCCGGGACCAGCCGCGACGATGCAGCGGTCGGCACCTGGCGCGACGCGTTCCTGCGTGCTCCCTACCTGCGCGACACGTTCGTGGCGATGGGCGTCCTGTCCGAGACGTTCGAGACCGCAATCACCTGGGACCGCTTCGAGCAGTTTCACGCCGACGTGCTCGCTGCGTCCCGCGCCGCCGTGGCCGAGGTGTGCGGCGCCGGCACGGTCAGCTGCCGGCTGACCCACGTCTACCCCGACGGACCGGCGCCCTACTACACGGTCCTGGCCCCGGCGCGGCACGGCGCGGAGCTGGAGCAGTGGGCGGCGATCAAGCGCGCGGCCGCCGATGCGGTGCTGGCCGGCGGTGGCACCATCACCCACCACCATGCCGTCGGGCGAGATCACCGGCCCTGGTATGACCGCCAGCGCCCGGAGCCGTTCGCGGCCGCTCTGCGCGCCGCCAAGGCGACGCTCGACCCGGCGGGTGCGCTGAACCCCGGAGTCCTGATCGGCCCTCGCCCGGGGCCGTGAGCGGGCCGGCGGCGATCAGCGCCTAGATGGACACCGAGGCGTAGTTGTCGTTGCCGTCGGGATCCTCGTCGCAGGGCATGCTGTTGGGGCTGGCACAGCTGGCCGCGGCGATCAGATTGCCGCCGCGCGACGCCGGCAGCGGCTCCTGCCCGGTCCAGGTGTACGTGCCGTTCTGGCAGGGAGACAGAATCGGCGAGCAGACCAGGAAGCGGTCGCTGTCAGACGGGTTGAAGACCGGTTCGTACAGGCCGGCCACCGCCGTGGCCGAGCTGCCGCGACCATAGGCCGACAGCGTGACGTTCATCGAGCCGCCGACGAGGGTCGAGTTGGCGGGTGGCGTGTACTGCAGGAACTCGTCGGTGCCCCCGGGCGCCGGACTCACCGCGGCCGACAGATTCGCCGTCATCGGCGAGCCGGGCGCGCACAGCGCATGGTTGTTGGAGTCAAATTCCGGACTGCCGTCAGCCGTGCCGGACCAGCCCTGATAGGGGGCCGCCGAGCCGTCCGGGTTCACGCAGGAGACCTGCATGGCCCACCCTACGGTGATCGAGCTGTCAGGAGCCGCCGGAGTGAATGCCGGGGGAGACTGAAACAATTCGGCAGTGATGAACGCCATCGCGGTCCTCGGCGCCGGCGGCGTCGGCGGGTTCGTCGCGGCCGCGTTGAGCCGGACGGGAGCGGACGTGGTTGTCGTCGCCCGGCCGCAGACGGCGGCGGCGATCGCCGCCGGGGGGCTGACCGTGCGCAGCGCCGTGCTCGGCGAGTTCGTCGCCCGGCCGCGGGTGGTTACGGAGCTGGCCCAGGACGTCGACTGCCTGCTCGTCGCCACGAAGGCGACGGGTTTGGCCGCGGCAGCTCAACGGGTGCGGGCGACCCCGGCGCTGGTGGTGCCCCTGCTCAACGGGCTCGACCACGTCGAGCTGCTGCGGGCGCGGTTCGGGGCCGACCACGTCGCCGCGGGAGTGATCCGGATCGAATCCGATCGTCCGCAGACCGGGGTGATCGTCCAGACGAGCCCGTCGTGCCGGGTCGACCTGGCCACCGCCGACGCGCGCCTCGCGCCGGCGCTCGAGGCGCTCGCCGCCGTGGTGCGCAGCGCCGGAATCGACGTGCACATCGCTCACAGCGAGAGCCAGGTCATGTGGTCCAAGCTGGCGCGGCTGTGCGCGCTCGCCCTGACCACGAGCGCCGCGGATCGCCCGATCGAGTTCGTGCGCACCGACCCCCGCTGGCGCTCGGCGCTGGTCGGCGCGGTCAACGAGACCGTCGCGGTGGCCAACGCCGACGGGGCGCAGCTGGCGGCCGCCGACACGATGGCCGAGCTCGACGGCGCCCCCGCCGAGCTGGGGTCATCGATGCAGCGCGACCTCGCCGCCGGCCGCGAGCCGGAGCTCGACGCGATCGCCGGGGCGGTGCTGCGCGCCGGCGCGCGCCACGGGCTGCGCTGCCCGACGGTGCAGTGGCTCACCGGCCGGGTGGCCGAGCGCGCCGGATCGGCACGGGACCCGGGTTAGAGGGGCGGCCGGATCGGCACGGGACCCGGGTTAGAGGGGCGGCCGGATCGGCGCCGGGGTGGCGTCGACGTAGACCGGCTCGCCGATCTCCTCCGACGCGACCGCGTCGACCATCTCCTGCTCCTCCATCTCGCCGGCGCCGTCGTGCTCGCCGTCACAGAGCACGCGGAAGTTGCCGGTGCCACCGCCGTCGGCCTGCAGCACGATGCCGGGGAGGATCTCCTCGCCCTCCTCGAAGCCGAGGCGCTCGATGTCGAACTGCGCCATCCCGATCCCCCAGCTGTTGTGGTCGGGGTTCTCGCGGTCGTGGGCGGCGACGCCCTGGGCGAAGCGCTCCAGCAGCTTGGCCATGGTGGCGGTGTCGACCATGCCCGGGAGGCGGTCCTAGTGGCCGGACGCGCGCTCGATGATCTCGACCCGGTACCCGTCGGGATCGCGCACGAAACAGATGCGGCTGCCGCCGGCGCGAATCGTGTACGGCGGGCGCTCGGGCTCGATGCCCTGCTGGGCCAACTGACCGAGGGTGCCGTCGAGGTCGGCGGTGGTGATGGCGATGTGCCCGTAGCCGGTGCCGATCTCATACGGCTCGGTCACGCCGAAGTTGTGGGTGAGCTCGAGCCGGGGCTCGTCGCCGTCCTCGGGAAGCCCCATGAACACGTTGATCGCCTCGTCCCGGATCGGGGCGCGACGCATCTCCGTAAAGCCGAGGGCCTCGTAGAAGGCGACCGAACGGTCGACGTCGAGGATTCGGTAACAGGTGTGGATCAGGCTCATCGCTGGTGACGAGGTTACCGGGCGGGCGGGGTCGTTAGGCTCTTGAGTCGTGATCGTGGAGCGTTCGATGAGCGACGGGTGGCTATCGAACACCTACGTGGTGGCCGACGAGCTGGGCGGGAGTGCGGTCCTGGTGGACGCCGGCGGTCCCGTGGACCCGCTGCTGGAGTTCCTGCGCCGCGGGCAGCTGACGCTCACCCACGTGCTCCTCACCCACCACCACTCCGATCACGTCGCCGAGCTCGACGCTGTGCGCGGCCAATTCCCGGATGTGCCGGTGCTCATCCATCCGCTGGAACGCGAGCTGGTCCCGGGCGCGACCGGGACGATGCAGGACGGCCAAGCGATCCAGATCGGCGCGCTGACGATCGAGCCGATCCACACGCCGGGCCACACCGCCGGAATGCTGTCACTGCTCGTCGACGGCACCGACGTGTTCACCGGGGACACGCTGTTCAAGCGCTCGGTCGGCGGCGTGCGCGCGCCCGGTCACACCACGTACGCCGATCTGAAGTTCTCGATCATGGACAAGCTGCTGACGCTGGCGCCGAGCACCCGGATCCACCCCGGGCACACCGACCCGACCACCGTCGCCGACGAGCTCGAGCACAACCGCTTCGTGAGGATCTGGCGCGGCGCCGACCCCGAGGGGAGCGGCGCGTGCACGGCGATGGGCGAGCCGGCGACGCTCATCCTGCTCGGCGACGACTACGACGGCGGCCACAAGGCGTGGGTTCGCTGGCCCGACGGATCCGACGACATCGTGCCTGGCTCCCAGGTGAGCCAGAGCTAACCGGCACACCGGTGCCCAAGGACAAGATCCCCACGTCGCGCGTGGGGCGCACCGCCAGGATCGGCAGCCTGGCCGCCGGGCAGGCGATTCGCCAGGCGGGCACGCGCGCCGCCAACGTCGCGCGCACCGAGGAGGGCCGCCAGGTCGCGCTCGAGCGCCGGCAGGTCGAGGCCGCCGAGCAGATTGTCACCGCGCTGGGAACGATGAAGGGCGCCGCTATGAAGGTGGGGCAGGTGCTGTCGTTCTTGGATGTCGGGATGGTGCCCGAGGAGTACCGCGAGGAGTTCCAGCGCAAGCTGGCCGTCCTGCGCGACGCCGCCCCGACGGTCACCTTCAAGGACATGCGCAAGGTGATCGAGTCAGAGCTCAACGAGCGCGTGTGCGACGTGTTCGACGAGTTCGACGAGGAGCCGATCGCCGCCGCATCGATCGGCCAGGTGTACCGCGCGCGGCTCCCGGACGGACGCGAGGTGGCGGTCAAGGTCCAGTACCCGGGGGTCGCCGCCGCGGTCCGGGCCGACATGCAGAACCTCGGGCTGATCCTGCGCCTCGTCAAGCGGATCGCCCCCGGCATGGACCCCAAGGCGATCGGCGAGGAGATCCGCGCGCGGGTTCACGAGGAGCTCGACTACGAGCTCGAGGCTCAGAACCAGCGGTCGCTGGCCCGGATCTTCCGCGGCCACCCGTTCATCGTCATCCCCGACGTGATCAGCTCGCTCTCCCACGAGCGCGTGATGGTCTCCGAGTACGTCAGCGGGACCGGCTTCGAGGAGCTGCGTGGCCGTTCGGAGGCTGACCGCGACCGGATCGGCGAGATCCTGTTCCGCTTCTACTTCGGCTGCCTGTACCGCCACGGCCAGTTCTCCGGTGACCCGCACCCCGGAAACTCGATGCTGCTCGACGACGGGCGGATGGCGTTCTTCGACTTCGGCCTGTTCAAGCGGATGCCGCCGGGCGCCGTGGAGCTCGAGATAAACGTGGCGCGCGCGATCATCACCGGTGACACCGAGACGATCATGCGGCTGGGCACCGAGGTGGGCTTCTTCCGCAATCCGGACAAGTTCAACCCCGACCGGGTGCTCGCCCACTTCCGCGCCGCCACCTCCTGGTACACGTGTGACCGCGAGGTCGAGCTCACCCCGGAGTACGCCACCCAGGTGCTGATCGACATGAGCGACCCGCGCTCGGAGTACTTCGGCTACCTGCGCCACGAGTCCGCCCCGCCGGACCACATCTTCGGCCGGCGGATGGAGGTGCTGACGCTGGCCGTGATCGCGCAGCTGCACGCCCGCGGCAACTTCCACCGGATCGCCCGGGAGTGGTTCTACGGCGACCCGCCGGCGACCGAGCTGGGAGCGCAGGAGGCCGAGTTCTACGGCGTGCCGGCCGCGTAGGGGCGTTTCAGTTTCGCCTGACGGATGCTCCGCGCCGGCACTGTGCTGGATTGTGCAGCTCTGACATGCAAAATCCCGCATAGTCCCCGGCGGCGGGCGGGTTGGCGCGACGCGCCACGCGGGCCGGCGCCGGCGCCGGCGGGCTCAGACCTCTTGGACCTGGAACAGGCTGGTGGTGCCCGGGCGGCCGCTCGGCAGCCCGGCGGTGATGCCGATCCGCTGGCCGGGCTTGACCCAGCCGAGCTCGACCACCCGGCGGGCGCTGTCGGCGATCAGCTCCTCGGTGACCTCGTGGCGGCGGATCGACGCCGCCTGGACCCCCCACATGAAGTTGCAGCGACGGACCGTCTCGCGGCCGGGGGACAGGCAGTAGATCGGAACCGACGGGCGATGCGCCGAGATGAGGCGAGCCGACCGCCCGGAGAGCGTGGGCACGACGAGGGCGGCCAGCCCGAGATCGCGGGCGGCGGCGCACGCGCTGTAGGCGATTGTGTATGCCGGGTCGCGGGCGTCGCGCCGCACGCGGTTCTCGTTCCACTCGGTGTAGGGCAGGACGGTCTCGGTCCGCTCGGCGATTGAGGCCATCATCGCGACGGCCTCGACCGGGTACGCGCCGATGGCGGTCTCCTGGGAGAGCATCACGGCGTCGGTGCCGTCGAGGATCGCGTTGGCCACATCGGTCGCCTCGGCCCGGGTGGGGCGTGACGAGGACACCATCGAGTCGAGCATCTGGGTGGCCGTGATGGACGGGCGGGCCAGCCGCCCGGCGATCCGCAGCAGCTGCTTCTGCACGATCGGGACGTCCTCGATCGGCAGCTCGATCCCGAGGTCGCCGCGAGCGACCATCACCGTGTCGGCGGCGCGGATGATCTCCTCGGCGGCGTCGACCGCCTGCGGCTTCTCGATCTTGGCCACCAATGGCAGCCGGGTGTGGCGGCGCACTGTCTCGATGTCCTCGGCGCTGCGCACGAACGACAGCGCCACCACATCGACGCCGATCGACTCGCCGAAGCGCAGCATGTCGAGGTCCTCCTCGGGCACCGCCACCAGCCCGCGGGTGGAGCCGGGGATGTTGAGACCCTGCCGGGAGGCGACCGTCCCGCCGATCTCGACCATGGTCTCGACTTCGCCGTCACCGACCCGAACGTCGGTCACCCGCAGGCGGATCGCCCCGTCGGCGAGGTAGATCACATCCTGGGGGTCGACGCACTCGGCCAGACCCGCCCACGAGACCG
>DATCFW010000398.1:0-4737 GCA_036509295.1 Solirubrobacteraceae bacterium
GACTGCTCTCGAACCCTCATGCCAAATCTACGCTTGGTTTAGGACTAGTGTGGGCCACCTCCATCGATGTGCTGCCGGTCGACCGCATCGTCGCCCGCGGCGACGGGTACCTGACCGTCCGCTCGCCGAGCAATCCGACGCACTACTGGGGCAACCTGCTCATCTTCGACCGGCCACCCCGGGCGGGCGACCGGCCCCGGTGGGAGGCGCTGTTCGAACAGGAGTTCGCCGACCAGCCGGCGAGCGTCCATCGCACCTTCGGGTGGGATCTGGGCGACGATGTCCGTGGCGCCGCCGACGAGGAGTTCGCGCCGTTCGGCTACGACGTCGAGCTGAGCACCGGGCTGATCGCCGCCCCCGATCAGATCCGCACGCACCCCCGCGCCAGCCGGGACGTCGAGGTCCGCGCGCTCGACCCGCGCGTTGGGAGCGCCGACGAGCCGCTGTGGGATGAGGTCCGCGAGGTCTGGGCGAGCGGGCGCGACGAGCGTTTTAACGAGGAGACCCACCGCCGGTTCCCGGCCAGCCGGCTGACCGACCTGCGACGGCTGTTCACCGCCGGTCAGGGCGCCTGGTACGTCGCGCTCTCCGCCGCAGGACGAGCCGCAGGTCTCCGCGTGACAGCATCGCGAAGCTCGGCGCCGGGTGCATGTCTTCGTGGAAGCCGAGCTGCCGGCAGTAGAAATGGATCGCGGCGTCGATGTCGTCGACGATGTAGCGGACACTGACCGTGGCCATTGGGCGCGCTCCTCGGTCGCTTGCGCTGTAGAACTACGCCTCCGTCGACGAGCGTGCAGACTCGGCTCCGGCCCGGTCACGATGACCCCGTCGCGGCTCGCGTGGGGCGTTGGTATCGCGAGCGCACCCGGGCCGGGCGGTGGATTAGAACAGGCCGGTGAGCGCCCGGCCGGCGTGCGCGGCCAGATCGAACAGCGGTGAGGGGAAGACCCCGAAGATGATGCTGGCGGCGGCGAACAGGACGGCCACGAAGGTGACCTCACCGAACGGCGCCGAGCCGGCCGCCCCCGGTCCGGTGCGGCGGGCGCCGCCGCCGGCGATGGCGGCGCCGTTCGGAGCCGGGTCCGCGGCGCCGGCCTCCGGCGAGCCGCCGGCGATCGGGGCCAGCGCGCCGGGGCCGGAATCGGATCGGACCCAGGCGGTGAGGCCAGGTCCGGGGGACGGGACCTCGGGGCGCATCCACATGGTGGCGATCACGCGCAGGTAGTAGCCGAGCGAGATCATCGAGCCGATCACCAGCACGATCCCCAGCCACGTGTAATCGCCATCGACGAGGGCGTGGATGAGCTGGAACTTCCCGATGAAGCCGACGGTGGCCGGGATCCCGGCGAGGGACAGCATCGCGATCGTCATCGGCCAGGCCAGCCATGGGCTGCGTGTGCCCAGGCCGGCGATCCCCGACAGCTCGTCCCCGTCGGCCCGTTCGTTCTGCACCCCGATGATGACCGCGAACGCCGCCAGGTTCATCATCAGGTACACGCCGAGGTAGAGCACCGTGGCGTCGACGCCCAGCTGGGTGGCGACGACGACGCCGGCGAGCATGTACCCGGCCTGCCCGACGCTCGAATAGCCGAGCATCCGCTTGAGCGAGGACTGGGTGAGCGCGCCGACGTTGCCGACGATGATCGTGATCGCGGCGATCGTCGCCACCGCTGGCGCCCAGGTGTCCTGGATCGAGATGGCGGCGACGTCGAAGAACCGCAGCATCACGCCGAGCGCCGCCGCCTTGGTGGCGGTGGCCATGAACGCCGTGATCGGGGTCGGCGCGCCCTCGTACACGTCGGGGGTCCATTGGTGAAACGGCGCCACCGAGGCCTTGAACGCGAATCCGACGAGGACGAGCGCGAGCCCGGTGAGCAGCAGCGGATCGCCGAGCAGCCCGTTGGCCAGGCCGTGGCCCGTGATCGCGGTGGCGATGCCCGAGAACTCCGTCGAGCCGGTGGCACCGTAGACGAGCGCGAGCCCGTAGACGAGCGTGGCCGATCCCACCGAGCCGATCACGAGGTACTTGAGGCCGGCCTCGAGCGAGCCCTCGCGGCGGAACTCCGAAGCGCACAGGACGTACAGCGGGATGGACAGCAGCTCGAAGCCGACGAACAGCGTGATCAGGTTCTGCGCGGAGACCAGGATCGCCATGCCGAGCACGCTGAACAGCAGCAGTGCGTAGTACTCGCCGTGACCGGCGCTGCCGGGCGCACGAGTGCGCAGTGACAGCACCACGCAGGCGATCGCCGCGGCGCAGAAGATCAGGTCCAGCACCACCGCCAGGCCGTCCACCGCGAGCGCGTTCGAGATGATCGAGGCGGAATGGTCCAGGCGCGTCAGCGCGATGACGATCGTCGCCACCAGCACGCCGAGCGTGACGAGCGGCACGACCCGCTCGCGGGCGATCGGGCCGAGCAGGCCGATCATCAGCACCGCCAGCGCGCCGACGCCGAGGATGAGGAACGGCATGAACGACGCCCAGTCGATGTGGGGCGCCTGGAAGTGCGCGGCGGCGATGTGAAGGGGGTGGACGAGGTTCATGGCTGGAAGTCGGTCGGTCGGTGATAGGAGAGAAAGCCGACCACGTAGCCGTCGCCTCGCACCGTGGGTGAGAATCCCTCAGCGAACAGCTGCGCCGGCACGATCGTCTCCTTGAGCGTCGCCTGAGATCGCTTCAATCCGAACTGGGGGTAGAACGCGAGCACGAGGATCACCAGCAGGATCCCGACGATCGGGATCGCGTCACGGACCGAGATCTCAAACGAGTTCACCCGGGGCCCGACGCGGTTGTGCATCGACCGGATGTAGAGCCGCAGCGCATAGGCGGCCGCCCCGACGACGCCGGTGGATGCGATCAGTGCAATCGCCAGCTTGGCCTTGAACACGCCAAGCAGGATCATGAATTCCCCGATGAAGTTCGAGGAGCCGGGCATTGCCAGCGTGGCCAGGATGATGATGAGAAACAAGCTGGCCAGCACCGGGGCGCGGAACGCGATCCCGCCCATGTCGGCGAGCTTCTCCGAGCCGCCGGCCCGGGTGGCGGCCATCGCCACCAGGAAGAACAGCGGCGCGGTCACCAGCGCGTGATTGACCATCTGCAGCAGCGCGCCCTGGTCGCCCTCGGGGCGCAGCGAGAACACGCCGAGCATGATGAAGCCGAGTTGGGCAACGCTCGAGTAGGCGACGACCATCCGCGCGTCGGGCGTCGTCATCGCCACCACGGTCCCCCACAGGATCGACGCGAGCGCGATGATCAGCATCAGCGTCTGGAAGTGGGCCGACGCGTAGGGGAACAGCGGCAGCACGATCCGCAGGAAGCCGTAGGCGGCGACCTTGGACAAGATCGCTGAGAACACCGCGATCGCCGGGATCGGCATCGCCTTGTAGCCGTCGGGCAGCCAGCCATGGAACGGGACGAGCGGCATCTTGACCAGGAACGCGATCCCGAAGCAGAGGAAGATCCACGTCTGCGACGTGTGTGACAGCGGCAGGCCACGCAACGAGCTGAGCACGAAGGTGAGCGGGGTGCCGTGCTCGCTGGAGGCCAGAACGCCGGTGGCGATCGCCGCCACCAGCATGAAGAACGAGCCGACGAGCGTGTAGATGACCAGTTTCGTCGTCGCCCGGATGCGATCCTCGCCGCCCCACATACCGGTCAGGAAGTAGAACGGGATCAGCATCAGATCGAAGAAGGCCACGAACAGCGCCAGGTCCTGGGCGCAGAACGCGCCGAGCACGGCGCTCTCGGCCAGCCCGAACCACAGGTAAAACACCCGCGGGCGGTCCCACTCGCGCAACGCCGACCAGATCATCGCCGCGGCGAAAATGATCGTCGTCGTCATCACCAGCGCCACGTTGAGCCCGTCCAGCCCGAGCTTGTAGTGGATGCCCAGCGAGGCGATCCACACCTTGTCGGTGACGAACTGCAGCCCCGGGAGGCCGGTGGTGAAGCGCGCCAGGAACGAGATGGCGAACCCGAGTGTGACCAGGCTCCACAGGACCGCCACGCGGCCGGCCAGCCGGGCCGGCAGCAGCGTCGCGACGAGTGCGAGCGCGGCCGGGAACCAGATGAGGATAGAGAGCGTCATGTCGCGGACACGAGGAAGTAGAGGGCCATTGCCGACACCCCCACGATCATGGCCGCGGCGTAGTAGCGCAGGAAGCCGTTCTGGGCGCGGCGCACCGCCGCCGATGCCGCGCGCACGACGCCGACGGTGCCGCCGGTGACCGCGCCGCCGATGACGCCACGCTCGAGCACCGAGCCGGCGAAGCGGCCGAGCCACTGGCCCGGGCGCACGACGAGCAGGTCGATCAGCTCGTCGAAGTACCACTTGTTGTACAGGAACGTGTGCACCGCGCCGAAGCGGGCCTGCAGGGCCGGGGCGGTGCCGACCTTGGCCACCCAGATCCGGTAGGCGATCGAGATGCCGATCAGCCCGATGACCGCGCCGACGATCAGGCCGACCCAGTCAGACCCGGTGCTGCCCTCGAGGTGGTACAGGTGCGAGCCGGCGAAGGTCGGGGCCAAAAAGCGGGTGATGGCGTCGTCGATCCCGGGGATCTGGATGACGCCGCCGATGATCGCCAGCAGCGCCAGCATCCCCATCGGGAACCGCATCGCCCAGTCGCGCTCGGCGATGTGGTGCTCGGGGCCGGGGAAGCCGACGTCGGTGTCCTCGGTTTCGCCGCTCTGAGGGTTAAACGGCGTCTCGGCGTGGAACAGGTGGCCGCGCT
>DATCFW010000399.1:0-9705 GCA_036509295.1 Solirubrobacteraceae bacterium
GGACTCGTCCAGCTCGGCTCGGGAGGCCTCCAGCCGGTCGAGCATGGCGTTGAAGCGGGTGGCCAGCTGGCCGACCTCGTCGTCGGCATGGACGCGCAGGCGCGAGGTGAGGTCCTCGGTCTCGCCGATGTGCTGCGCCGCCTGGGCGACCTCACCGAGCGGGGCCAGCACCCGCCGGGAGGCGAGGCGGCCGAGCACGACCGCGAGCGCGATGCCGCCGAGCAGCACGAGCGCCAGCACGAGGCGCAGGTCGCGCAGGATCGAGTCGACGCCGTTGAGCGGGCGCGCGAGCTCGACCGCGCCGTTGACGGTCTGCCCGTCGAGCAGTTGCAACGGCAAGCCGAAGGTCAGCACCCGCAGGTGGTTGTCCCCGACGTACACGTCGGTGATCGACATACCGTCCCCGGTGCCGGCGATCCGGCGGACCGTGGCGCTCACGGGGAGCTGGAGCTGGCCTTGCAGCGATTGATGCTGACCGTCGGCCAGCACAACCTCGGCGTACTGAGCCGGACCCCCGGACCGGGCGGGGATGCCCGGCAACGACTGGGACAGGGCGTGAAAGCCGTTGTCCTGCACGGCCTGAGCCTGCTGGTTGAGCGCGGTGTCCACCTGGCCGCGCAACTGGCTGCGCACGACCATGTAACAGACCCCCACCGCGATCAGGACCGCCACCCCGACCGAGGCGCCGGCGATCAGCGAGACGCGCTTGCGCAGCGACACCCCGGTCAATCCCGCAGGACGTATCCAACGCCGCGCACGGTGTGCAGCAGCCGCGATTCGCCTCCGGCCTCCGTCTTCCGGCGCAGGTAGCCCATGTAGACCCCGAGCGCGTTGGAGGTGGGGCCGAAGTCATAGCCCCACACGTTCTCGAAGATGGTGGACCGGGTGAGGACCTGGCGGGGATGGCGCAGGAACAGCTCGAGCAGGAGGAACTCGGTCCGCGACAGCTCGACCAGCCGCTCGCTGCGGTGCACCTCATGCGCCACCGGGTCGAGCACGAGGTCGGCGTAGCGCAGCGGCTCCCCGTCAGCGGCGCCGTCCCCGGAGCGTCGCAGCAGCGCCCGCAGGCGCGCCTGGAGCTCGCGCAGGGCGAACGGCTTGACGAGGTAATCGTCAGCGCCGACGTCGAGGCCCTCGACGCGGTCGTCGATCGCGTCCCGGGCGGTGAGCATCAGGACCGGCGTGCGATCGCCGGCCTTGCGCAGCCGGCGGCAGACCTCGAGCCCGTCGAGCTTGGGCATGAGGATGTCGAGGATCACCGCGTCGGCGGATCCACCCGCGAGCACGTCGAGGGCCTCCTCGCCGTCGGCGGCGAGGGTGACATCGTGGTTCTCGAGCCGCAGAGCCCGCTCCAGCGCCCGCCGAACGGCAGGCTCATCATCGACTACGAGTACGCGCGCCATGGGCACATGATCGCGCCTGGTCGTAAACATTGCTGAAGAAGCCCCATCCGGCGGCGCTAGTGGGTCACCGGGGCGCGTCGGCGAGGTCGACGAGCAGCGGGGCGTGGTCAGACGGCTTGGTCCCCTTGCGGTAGTCGCGATCGATCCCGCAGGCGCGCAGCCGGTCGGCGAGACCGGCGCTGACCAGCGCGAGGTCGATCCGCAGGCCCAGTCCCTTGTGGAAGTTGCCGGCACGGTAGTCCCACCACGTGTACTGGACCTCGGTGGGGTGCAGGGTCCGGTAGGCGTCCACGAGGTCGCCGCGCATAAGCAGCTGCTCCAGGCGCCCCCGTTCGTCGACGGTGACGTGGGTCCCGCCCGTGAACGCCGCCGGGTCATACACGTCGGCGTCGGCCGGGGCGATGTTCATGTCCCCGGCCACCACCAGCGCCCGGTCGCGCAGCGCCCCGACGCGCTGGACGGCGGCGTCGAGGAAGGCGAGCTTGCGCGGGAACTCGGGACTGTCGAGCGTGCGGCCGTTGGGGGCGTAGACGCTGATGAACCGGATCCCGCCGACCGTCGCCTCGCACCAGCGCGCCTCGTCGGGCGCCGCGTCGCCGGCCAACGCGTACTCGGGCGCGGCCAGCTCCAGGCCGGCGCGGGCGAGCAGCGCGACCCCCGCCCACCGTCCGCCGGAGGCGTGGATCGCCCCGTAGCCGGCACCGGCCAGCTCGCTCACCGGGAACGCGTCGGGCGCTGCCTTGGTCTCCTGGAGGCAGACGACGTCGGGCCGGTGCTCCTCCAGCAGTGCCAGCAGCCGCGGAAGCCGGACGCGGAGGGAATTGACGTTCCAGGTGACGAAGCGCACGGTGGCGGACGCGCCCACCATCCGGCGGGTCCGGGTGCGGGACGCTCGAGTGATCCTACTTCTGGCCCGTGACGAGTAATGATGTCCGGGCCCGAGCGCCATGACTCCCGACAAGCTCCACTCCTACCGCGCCAAGCGCGACTTCGCGTCGACCCCCGAGCCAGCCGGCGGGGGCGGCTCCGAGCCCACCGCTCGGCGATTCGTCGTCCAGGAGCACCACGCCACGCGGCTGCACTGGGATCTGCGGCTCGAGCACGACGGCGTGCTCGCCTCGTGGGCGATTCCCAACGGGATCCCGCCCGACCCAGCCGACAACCGGCTCGCCGTCCACACCGAGGACCACCCGCTCCAGTACCTCGACTTCCACGGGGAGATCCCGGCCGGGGAGTACGGGGCCGGCACGATGCGGATCTGGGATCAGGGGACGTTCGACACCCACCTGTGGGACGACAAGAAGGTCGAGGTGACGTTCCACGGGGAGCGGCTGTGCGGGCGCTACGGCCTGTTCCCGATCGGCAATCAGGGCCGGCCGGGCTCGGAGAAGGACTGGATGATCCACCGCATGGACCCGCCGGCGGACTCCGCGCGGGAGCCGATGCCCGAGCGGCTGACGCCGATGCTCGCCGGCGCCGGCGAGCTGCCCCACGACGAGTCGCTGTGGTCGTTTGAGGTCAAGTGGGACGGGGTGCGGGCGATCGCCTACGTGAAGCCGGGACGGTTGCGGTTGGAGAGCCGCAACCTCAACGAGATCACGGACGGCTATCCCGAGGTGCGCGGCATCCTGCGCGACCTGGGGATGCGCGAGGTGGTGCTCGACGGCGAGATCGTCGCGTTCGACGGTGACGGCAAGCCGAGCTTCGAGCGGCTGCAGCGGCGCATGCACGTCACGTCACCGAGCGCCGTGCGGCGGCTGTCAGCGAGCACGCCGGTCGTCTACGCGATCTTCGATCTGCTGTACCTCGACGGCCGTTCGCTGACGGCGCTGCCGTACGCGACGCGGCGCGAGCGCCTCGAGGCGCTCGGCCTCGGCGGGCCAGCGTGGCGGGTGCCGGCCGCTCACCCGGGTCGCGGGCAGGGACTGCTCGACGCCACCGCCGCCCAGGGACTGGAGGGAGTTGTCGCCAAGCGGCTCGACTCGCGGTACGAGCCGGGCCGCCGCACCGGCGCCTGGGTCAAGATCAAGCACACCCGCCGCCAGGAGCTGGTCATCTGCGGCTGGCTCCCCGGCGAGGGCCGCCGGACCGATCGGATCGGCGCTCTGCTGATGGGCGTCTGGCACGAGGATGCGCTGCGCTACGCCGGCCGCGTGGGGACCGGCTTCACCGAGCGCACCCTCACCGAGCTCGCCCGGCGCCTCGCCCGGCTGCGCCGCTCGGACAGCCCGTTCGACGAGGCGCCCAAGCTGCCGCCCACCGCGGTGTTCGTCGAGCCCGACCTGGTGGCCGAGATCGAGTTCCGCGAGTGGACGAGCGAGGGCGTGATGCGGGCGCCGTCCTACAAGGGCCTGCGCGAGGACAAGCCAGCCGCGGAGGTCATCCGTGAGGACCCGCCGGATGGCCCCCCCGCGCCGCGCGGCTCCCCGGAAGCGCCGCACGGCTCCCCGGAAGCGCCGCACGACTCCCCGGAGGCGCTGTTCGACGCCGTGCAACGGCTGCCCGACGGCTCACTGGCGGTGGTGGCCGACGGCCGGGCGCTGAAGATCTCCAACTGGGACAAGGTGCTGTTCGGGCAGATCGGGTTCACCAAGGGGGATCTGATCGCCTACTACGCGCGGGTCGCGCCCGCGGTGCTCCCGCATCTGCGCGATCGGCCGCTGACGCTCAAGCGATACCCCAACGGCGTCGACGCCCCGTACTTCTATGAAAAGCAGTCACCGTCGCACCGCCCCGAATGGGTCCAGACGGCGCGGATCGGCTCGATCGACTACACGCTGGCCCAGGACCGCCCGACGCTCATCTGGTTGGCGAACCTCGCTGACATCGAGCTGCACACATCGCTGGCGCCGGCGGCGACGCCGCAGCGGCCGACGATGCTGGTATTCGACCTGGACCCGGGCCCGCCGGCGGGGATCGTGCAGTGCGCCGAGGTCGCGCTCGTGCTCCGCGGGCTGTTCGGCGCGCTCGGGCTGGAGAGCGTCGCCAAGGCATCCGGCTCCAAGGGGATGCAGCTGTACGTGCCGCTGAACGGCGACGAGGTGACCTACGCCGAGACCAAGCCGTTCGCCCGGCGGATCGCCGAGCTGCTCGAGCAGCGGCTGCCCGAGCTGGTCGTCTCACGGATGACCAAGCGGCTGCGTGCTGGCAAGGTGCTCGTCGATTGGAGTCAGAACGATGATCACAAGACGACCGTCACGGTCTACTCGGTCCGGGCGCGTGAACGGCCGACCGTGTCGGCGCCGCTGACGTGGGACGAGATCCAGGCGTGCCACGACTCCAAAGACCCTGAATTGTTGAGCTTTGAGACCGACGAGGTGCTTGACCGAGTGGCGCGAGACGGCGACCCGTTCGCGATGCTGCTCAGCACCCGGCAACAGCTGCCGCGTCACTAGGATCACTGGCGATGGACCAGATCCAAATGCGCAACCGACTGCTCGTCGCCACCGGGATGTGGAAGGAGACGACGGGCGAGCCGTTGCCGAAGATGGCGCCGGGCGACCCCGCCGACCAGATCCGGGGCTTCGAGATCAAGCTCGTCGATCGCCTGTGGGAGAGTGCCACCCCGGAGAACGCCCGGGAGATCGCGGATCGGACCTGGGATCTGGTTCACGATCGGCCGGACAACGACCCGGTCAAGCGTCGCGTGGTCGAATGCCACGAGGCCTTGGCGCGCATCACGCGCCTCGGCGACTGACCCACCGCCGACTCCACGCCGTCCGAGGGCCGCCGATGCTCCACGAACGCCACTACACGCTCGAACAGGCGATGGCCGTGCGCGGCTGGGTGGCCGAGCGCGTCGGCTGGCTGCGCGACGCCCGCGCCCGCCTCGTCTCACTCGGGCCGCGGGCCAGCGACGCGATCGCCGCGCTCGATCTGGAGTCCGGCGGCGCCTACCCCGGGCGCGAGGTCGCCCGCCCGCTCGTCCAGCTCAGCCGCGCCGCCGGTGAGCTCGAGGCGGTCGAGATCGTCCTGCGCGACATCGATCGCGGCCTCATCGACTTCCCGGCGCTGCGCGAGGGCGAGGAGGTCTACCTCTGCTGGCTGGTCGACGACGAAGACTCGATCGGCTTCTGGCACGCGCCGGAGACCGGGTTCTCGGGTCGCCGCCCGTTGTAGCTACGGCTGCATCACCGGGGGCGCTGCCTCGGGCTCCACGATGGCGTCCGGCCCCAGCCCGGCGGCGTCGTAGGCCTCCTTCTGGTCGAGCGTCTCGTGCGCGAGCAGCTCGGAGACGAGCGCGTCGAGGTTCGCGCGATGCCCGGTCAGGGTGATGGTGGCCTCCTCATGCGCGGTCTCGACGATCCGGCGGACCTCCTGGTCGATCAGCTGCTGGGTCTGCTGTGAGGTCTCGCTGACCCCCGGCAGCAGCTGGCTCTGACCGTCGGACGGCAGCACGGCCACCGGGCCGATCGCCCGGCTCATGCCCCAGCGCCCGACCATCCCGCGGGCGATCCGGGTGAGCTGCTGGATGTCTGACTCCGCGCCGGTGGTCAGATCGCCGAACACCACCTCCTCGGCGACGCGACCGCCGAGCGCAACCTTGATCTGCGCCAGGAGATGGCGCTCGTCGAAGTTGAAGCGGTCCGCGTCCGGGGCGGAGAACGTCACGCCCAGGGCCATGCCGCGGGGGATGATGGAGACCTTGCGCACGGGATCGGCGCCCGGCGTCAGCATGCCCATGATCGCGTGCCCGGCCTCGTGATAGGCCGTGCGGCGGCGGTCCTCCTCGGAGATCAGCACTTTGCGCGCCGCGCCGAGCACGATCCGCTCCAGCGCGTCGCTCAGGTCCTGACGGGCCACGGTGTGGTGGCTGCGCTTGGCCGCCAGCAGCGCCGACTCGTTGGCCACATTGGCCAGGTCGGCACCGACCATGCCCGGGGTGGACGCGGCGATCGCCCCCAGATCGACGTCGGTGTCGAGCGGCACCGAGCGGGTGTGGACGCGCAGAATCGCCTCGCGGCCGGCCCGATCGGGCGGCACGACGACGACGCGGCGGTCAAAGCGCCCGGGGCGCAGGAGCGCCTGATCCAGGACCTCGGGGCGGTTGGTGGCGCCGAGCACGATCACGCTCTCCCGAGGGCTGAACCCGTCCATCTCGGTGAGGATCTGGTTGAGCGTCTGCTCGCGCTCGTCGTGGCCGCCGGACAGGTTGGGCCCGCCGGCGGAGCGCGATCGCCCGATCGCATCGAGCTCGTCGATGAAGATGATCGCGGGCGCGGCCTCCTTGGCCTGATTGAACAGGTCCCGCACGCGCGAGGCGCCGACCCCGACGATCATCTCGACGAACTCCGACGCGGACATCTGGAAGAACGGGACGCCCGCCTCACCGGCGACCGCCCGCGCCAGCAGCGTCTTGCCGGTCCCCGGCGGCCCGGACAGCAGTACGCCGCGCGGGATCCGCGCGCCGAGCTTGAGGTACTTGTCCGGGGACTTGAGGAAGTCGACGATCTCGGTCAACTCCTCCTTGGCCTCGTCGATCCCGGCGACGTCCTCGAAGGTGATGTGCTGATCGGACGCCTCGACCCGCCGCGCGCGCGACCGGCCGAAGGACATCAGTCCGCCCGCGCCGCCGCCCTGTGCCGAGCGGCGGGCGACGAACACGAACAGGCCGACGAGCAGCAGCGTCGGACCGAAGCCGAAGATGAGGCTCTCGGCGAGGGAGGCGCCGGAGCTGGGCGCCTGGGCGTCGATCGTGACCCCGTTGGTCTGCAGCAGCGTCTCGAGCGCGCCGTTGTTGGCGAACGAAGGGACCTGGGTGGTGAAGCTGGTCGATGGCGCGGTCGTTGTCTGGCCCGGCGGGCGGATCGCCGTGTTCAACGTGCCGGTGATGGCATCGTTCTTGGAGTTGATGCTCGCCACGTTCTTATGCTTGACCTGATCGATGAACGTGGGGTAGTAGGGGATCTTGATCGGCGAGTTGGGCTTCAGCGCCTGCGACGAGATCCACAGGTTGACCGCCAGCACCGCGATCAGGGCCACCGCGATCCACCACCGGGACCGCGGCGCCCGGGGGGACTGCTGCGGTGACTTGCCGCCGCGACCGTCGGGGGCGGGGGTCACGCGCCAGCCATGGGTTCCGGGCGCCGGCGCCTGGGCGCGCCCGCGTGGCTCCTGATCGGTGGGACGACGTGCCGGCTGATCGGCCATGACGAGATTGTGGCAAGGAGCGACGCTGTCCTCGCGCGCGGGCGCGGGAACCTCGACCAGCGGCCGTCGATCGGCGAGCGAACCAATCGCTCAGCCGCCGTCGATCATCGAGCGGAACATGTCCGCGCCGTGCACCCCGGCGCCCAGCAGCGCGACCTGGTCGGCCAGCCACCGGTCCGAGGTGACGACCCGCACGAGCGCGGGCGCCGGCTCGAGCGCCAGCCGCCGGACGATCTCATCGTCGGCGGCGTCGCGGCGCGGCCGGGGGGCGTGCGCCACCTCGATGACGGTGGAGCGGATCGGCGGGGAGGGCTTGCGCTCGAACACGACGACGACGTCCTCGCCCTCCGCCGCCGCCCAGCGCTCGAGCAGGTCGACGAGGTGCAGCATGGCGGCATCGCGGTCCCGCCACCACCCATCCGGCCGGGTGCCGATCACGTTCATTCCGTCGATGTACCAGCGCATCGAAGTCGCCACGCGCGGCCGCGCGTCAGCTCTCCGCCGGCGGAGGCCGGCGATCGCGCTTACGGTCCGATTGGCGGCGCTTGGTGTCCAGCCGGCGGGTAACCGACCCCTTCGTGGGCCGCGTCGGGCGCCGGACCCGTCGCGGCGTCAGCGCTACTGACAGCCGGTGGGCGAGGCGTTGCAGCGCGAGCTCGCGGTTGCGCGCCTGGCTGCGTTCGTCCTGGGCGACGGCCACCACGCGGGGGCCGAGCCGGGCGATGATCCGGCGCTTCTGCTCGTCGGTGAGCGAGGTCGAGGCGGTGACGTCGAACGACGCCTCGATCCGGCTCGCCGTCACGTTCGCGTGCTGCCCGCCGGGGCCCGAGGAGCGCGATGCGCGAACCGTCACTTCGCGCAGGGGGATGGCGACACCGGCTCGCAGTGGGATCGGATCATCCATGACGACCAGATGATGACCTGTGTTCAGCGGGTAAAGCTCCGTGCCTGACCAGTTGATCGGTTTCGCCACCGTGATACCTTCCCGCCCGACAAGGCTGATCGCTGCATGATCGGTGAAGACGCAGGTGCAGGCCTCGGGGAAGCAAACCTCCGCGGTGGCAGCACTTCAACACCCGGAGGGGACTCCATGCCAACCGGCACAGTCAAGTGGTTCAGCGATGAGAAGGGGTTCGGCTTCATCACGCCCGATGAGGGCAGCCGAGACCTGTTCGTCCACCACTCGAGCATCCAGGCTGACGGCTATCGCTCACTCGCGGAGGGCGCCAAGGTGTCCTACGAGGAGGAGGCCGGGCCCAAGGGCCCCAAGGCCATCAACGTCCAGAAGATCTAGCGGTTCATCCGGACTTGCCGGATGGGCCACGGGCGGTGAGGGACGCCGGGCCACCGGCCCGGCGTCCGCTCTGAACGGTTTCGCACCAGTGCCCCGGGGCGGTCGATGGCCGACTGGGTGACGATTTCGTCGTTGGCTACCGCCGGCGGCACGCTCGTGCTGGCGGTAGCCACCTTCAGCTCGGTGAGATCATCCAACCGCTCCGCCCGCGTCGCCGAGCGGTCCCTGCTGGTCGGGCTGCGGCCGGTGCTGATCCCGTCCCGCGAGGGGGATCCGCTGGAGCGTATCCGCTTCGGCGACCAGCACATCCTCACCGTGCCTGGACACGGCGGCGCGGTGCAGGAGAAGGGCGGTGTCATCTACTTCGCGATCGCGCTGCGCAACGGCGGGAGCGGACTGGCGGTGCTGCACGGTTGGCGGGCCCGCGCTCGGCCCGACGTGGCCCGGGACGAGCTGCGTGACCGCCAGCGCACCGCCGCCGCCGAGCAGCGCCCCGGCCTCGACGACTTTCGCCGCCAACAGCTCGACCTCTACATCCCGGCGGGGGACACCGGGTACTGGCAGGGGGCGATGCGCGACCCCGATGAGCCGGGCTACCAGGAGGTGAGTGCCGCCGTGCGCGCCGGCGCGCCGGTCCAAGTCGACCTCCTCTCCGGCGATCACGAGGGCGGGCAGCGGACGATCGTGCGGTTCGTCGTCTCGCCCTGGCCCGAGACCGAGGGTCGGCGCGCGTTCACGATTCGCTACTGGAACGTCGACAGCGACAGCCCGCGGTAACGCACACCCCCCGGGGCGCGACGCGAACCCCAAGCGCGACCGAATGGATCTATAGACTCCGTTACAAGAGAGGATGGAGCT
>DATCFW010000400.1:0-8626 GCA_036509295.1 Solirubrobacteraceae bacterium
TCAGTCGCCGAAGGATGCGGCCGCCGGGGCGCAGCAGCCAGATCGAACGATGCTCGAGGCCGAAGGTCACGGGGGCGTTGCCCGGCCCGGCGGCCGCGGCGAGCAGGCGCCCGCTCGGCGCGCACGCCGGCGACGTCCAGCTCAGTCGTCGCGCGGGCTGGATCGTGCGCTCTCGCCACGCGGGCGGCGCGGTCGCCACCAGCGCGCTCCCCGTTTCCGTCTCCCGGTCAGGACCGGCCGCCGCGATCAGATCCTGGCCGCACCAGCTGCGCAGATCGTCGAACAGCAGCATGTGGCCGACGGCCTGAACCGGCGTGCCGCCGGCGGCGGGCACGGCGTCGAGCGCCCAGCCATCAGCTGCCAACGAAGCCGAGCACTGGGTCGCGGGGAAGTACAGCAGCCAGCGCCCGTCGGCCGTCCAGCCGGCGAAGGTGAGATAGCGCCCGGGCTGGCGCAGCGCCACGACCCGGGCGCCGGTCCGTACGTTCACGGTGTCAAGCTCCCCGTTGGGTGACTGACGTCCGCAGCGCGAGCGGTTCACCGCCAGGCGGTGACCGTCCGGCGACAGCCCGAATGATGCCACCGACGCCGGCGCTCCCCTGGGCGCTCGCTCGCTCCGGCGCCGGCTCCGCGGCGACGCGGTGACGAGCGAGCCGCCGGCGGTCAGTCCGTAGAGCCGCTCGCCGGCGCGCGCCCACGACCAGGCGACGATGTCGCCGTGAAGCGGCGAGCGCGGGGCGCCACCCCCGACTGGGACCACGGAGACGTCGCCCGGGTTGCCGCGCACCGGGTGTACGTAGGCAAGCCAGCGCCCGTCGGGGCTGAAGCGCACCCTCGTCGCGCCCATGGCGCGCCGGACCGTCAGGTGACAGGTCGCCAGATCGAGGAGCTCGACCCGCCCCCGGGCGGCAACCGCGATCAGGCCACGCCGTCGCACGCTGGGCGGGCACCGCTCCACCGTCGTCGCTGAGGGGGCCGGCGTTGCGGCTGGCGGCAGCGCGACTGGCGGCGTGGTTGCCGGCAGCGCGGGTGGCGGCGGCGAGGGTGCGCCGAGACGCCGCGCCCCGGCACAGCCTGCCACGGCCAACGCCGCGAGCACCACGACGACCAGGCTCAACCACGATGCTCGACTGCTCATACGCGTTCTCGCGCCCGATCCTACCGCGCGTCGGAACGCACCACGGCAGCGAGCCGCCGTTGCGCAACGGCGGCTCTGAGATCGAGGATCCCGTCCTCAATCGGGGGACGAGCAGGACGGATGGCCGTAGGATCCGCGGTGAGCGGCAGGCGAGTCCGGCAGGGGCCCGCGCCGCCACCGGGAACAGTGGCTCATGAGCGCATCGCACATCGAACCGAGATCGGTCGTCTCGAGGATCTGGCAGATCTACCGCGACAACGCCAAGGTGCTCATCGCCACCGCGTTCGCTCTGTTCGCCATCCAGTTCGCCGCGCTCCTGCTCCTGTCGGGCGCGTCGGTCGCGGTCGCCATCCTGTTCTGGGTCCTGAGCGTGCTCTATCAGGGCATGGTCGTCGAGCTCGTGGAGGGCGTCCAGAGCGGACGCCGGGACCATTCCGTCCGCGATCTTCTCCGCAGCGTCGAGCCGGTGCTGCTGCAGCTGATGGCGGTGTCGGTCCTGTTCGGGCTCGGAGTCGCGGTCGGCTTCGTGCTGCTGATCGTCCCCGGGCTGATCCTGCTCGTGACCTGGTCGGTGGTCGCTCCGGTCACCGTCCTGGAGCGGCCGGGCGTGTTGGCGGCGTTTCGCCGCAGCCGCGAGCTCGTGCGCGGCAACGGCTGGCCGGTGTTCGGCGTCATCATCCTCGTCGGCGTGATGGTGTTCGTGGTCACCCTCGCAGCGGGGCTGGCCTCGGCCGCGCTCGGATCGCTGGGCGGCGCCCTGCTGCAGTGGGCGGTGACGGCGGCGATCGCGCCGGTCAGCGCGCTGAGCGCCTCCGTGATCTATTTCGCGCTGCAGGGCCGGCTCACGTCGCCGGCGCCGCCGTCCTAGCCGGACCGCACCGCCGGACCGCACCGCCGGACCGCACCGCCGGACCGGAACGTAGCCTGTCAGGGGAACGGATAACCGATTGGAGACTGACACATGGACGCACCCCTGAAGGCCCGCGAGCAGCTGCCGCATGTCGTTCGGTTCTCTCCGACAGAGATCAGGAAGGCGGTCCATGGCGTCGAGGGAGTCAACGCCAAGATCGCGCTGGTGATCACCCGCACCGTCGGGACGATGGCCTGCGCCTACGTGTTCGGGGTCATCGCGTTGATCAGCCTGCCCGCCGCGATCAGCTCGGGCCAGGTGATCATCATCGTGGCGTGGATCGCGCAGACGTTCCTGCAGCTCGTGCTGCTCTCGATCATCATGGTCGGCCAGACCGTGCAGTCGTCGGCGTCGGACGCGCGCGCCGCCAAGGAGTTTGCCGACACCGAGACCATTCTGGACCGCCTTGACGTCAAGACGGCAGGCGGCATCAAGGAAGTCCTCGACGCGATCCACGCGATCGGCAACCCCGCGGGCGGGCCGACGCCTCCGCCCCAGACCAGCTGACGTTCAGCCTGCGTCCAGCCGGAACACGAGCACCAGCACGCGCAGCGCCAGCCCAGTTGGTGCACGAGCCCGGTGACGTAACGCCGGTCGCCCTCGTCGGCGAGTAGGCGGACGTTGACGCCAAGCCGTCCGCGCTCGAGCGAGCCGCTGATCCGGTCCAAGCGTCGCGGCAGCCGGCGCAGCATCGGGATCAGCGAGACGAGCTCGTCGGTGGCGGTCCGGCGCAGCGCCTCGGGACTGAGCTGGTGCGCGAGATGAGCGGTCGCGAACCCGCGAGGCTGCACGAGGATGTCGAATCCGGGCGCGAGCTGGGTCAGCGTGCCCTCGATCGTCGCCAGCGCACGGAACGCCCCGGCGATCTCCGGCGGCACTGACAGGTCGTGCTCGGCCACGATCTGGAACAGATCGGTGAACATGCGCACGTCCGGGGTGCAGCGCCGCCCGAAGCCCGGCGTCGATCCGCCCGACGGAACCGAAGTCGAGCAGACCCAATTGCCCGTCGCCGAGCAACAGCACGTTGCCCGGATGCGGATCGGCGTGGAAGATGCCCTCGATCGTCACCTCCCGCAGCAGGGTGTCGAACAGCGCGCGGGCCAGCGCCCAGCGATCGCCGATCTCCTCACTGGGCGTGATCGTACTCAGCGCGCCGCCGTCGAGGCGCTCCATCACCAGCACACGCGAGGTGCACAAGGGATCGTGCGGCGCCGGGATTCGCACCGGAGTCCGAACGCGGCGCGCGGCAGCAGCCGCCGCCACCGCCGCCATGTTCTGAGCCTCGATGCGGAAGTCGAGCTCCTCGGTCAGCGCTTGCGCGAAACCGTTCGACAGGTCGACCGCGCCCACACCGTTCCCCCAGCGAGTCCCACGCTGGAGGCGCTGCGCCAGGCGGTCAACGAGTCCAGATCCCAGGCGACGACCGTCTCGATGCCCGGCCGGCGAACCTTGACCACGACCCGCTCACGCGTCCCGAGTGTCGCAGCGTGCACCTGCGCGATCGAGGCGGCGGCGAGCGGGGTGCGGTCAAAGCTCTCGAAGACGTCGTCGACCTCAGCGCGGAGCTCCGAGGACAGAACCTGCTCGATGTCGGGCCACGCAACCTGAGCGGCGTCGTCCTGCAGCCCGCTGAGCTCGTCGATGAACTCGCCTGGGAGCAGATCGCGCCGCGTCGCCAGCACCTGCCCGAGCTTGATGAACGTGACGCCGCCGTCCTCGAGCGCCAGCCGCAGCGATCGGGCGAGCGCGATGCCGCCGTCGCGAGTCTGGAGCTACACGCCGGGCAGAGCCGGCGCGTGGGGCCTCAGCGCCGAGCCGCCGATCGCGTTGATGATCGGCGAGCCGCACGCCACCGCGATGATCCCGCCGAGCAGCGCCCGCAGGGGTGAGAGCCGCAGGCCTAGCAGGCGGCGCACGCCATACGCGTACACGACCACGGTGATGGCAAAGCCGACGACGACGAACGGAACGGTGACCGCGGTCATCGACGCGGGCCGCCAAGCGGCCGCTCAGTCAACACCCGCCGGCAACTCGCCGGCACCCACTCTCGCCGCTGGTTGCCGCAAGCCAACACCATCCTGGGCCGAGCGTCCGCGCGATGCGGCGCTCGGCCGTGAGTGGCGAGAGGGGCACGCGCTCCCGTGATCGCCTCAGCGGATAGTGACCTCCCGGCGAGTCGTGGACCGTCCGCGCCGCTCGGTCAGGACATATCGTCCCGGCCGGATCGTGTCCCGAGCTTGCAGCACGACGCGCGTGCCGGCCACGCGCCCGATCGCGTACACCGCGCCGGACCGCGAGAGGGTGGCGACATCCTGGGCGCCGACCGTGAAGCTCACCGTTCCCGACACGAGCTTGGCGGTGCATTGCTCCGCGGTGACGCGCCGGCGGTGCCCGCGGACCTTGACCGTCCTGGCGACGGCCTTGCAGGTCACGAGCTCGATCCGGCCGTCACGCCCGGCGGGGCCGGTCGGCCCGGTTGGTCCGGTGACACCGGCGGGCCCGGTGGCGCCGACAATGGCACCGGCACTGGCCGGCACTGGCTCCGCGGTCCCGGAGAGCGGATCGGTCACGGTACCGGAAGGCGGACTGGCCGCACCGGCGGGTGGACTGCTTCCGTCGATATAGGGGACGGTGAGGATCGCGGTGCGCGCCGCCGGCCCGGTCGCCTGCGGCGCAAAGCGCACCCCGACGGTGCAGGTCGCGCCCTGGGTCAGCGTCTGACCGGAGCAGTGATCGCCGACGACAACGAAATCGTCGCCGTCCGAGCCGCTCACGTCAAGCTGCCCGAGCGTGATCGCGACCTGCCCCGGAGAGGTGATCGTGATCGTCTGGGCGTCGCCGATCGTGCCCGCCGGCGCAGCGACGAAGGCGACCGGTGACGGGTTCACCGTTGGTGCCTGCGCTGTCTCGAAATCCGCTCTGAACGAGGACACCGAGTTCGTCAGCGGAGGGAACCAGTTCATCCCGGCATAGCCGTCGATGAGCGGCCCGGGGTAGCACGCGCCGCTGGTGGTGCCCGGCTGTCCACTCGCCCACCAGGCGTTGGCCGCCGGAGCCCCGGAGATCAACGCGAACGCGTAGGTCTGGCCGGTGATCAGTGGCTGGTCGACGATGAACGTCTGCAGCGCGTACGTGCTGGCGGAGCCCGTGCCGTCGATCGTCGCGGGCTGCGTCCACAGGGCTGAGCCGACTGGTCCCGAGCTATTGGCGTTGTATAGCGCCAGCGTCACGGGCTGGTTCCCATCGGCGGCCAGATTCGCGGCAAACGTCTTGAGGTACCCGGTTGGCGCGACAAAGATGTTGCCGACCTCGTTCGCATTGTTGGGGGTGCCCGACACCTGCGCGCTGCCGTTCGTGTAACACCCGGTCGTATCGATCAGGGTGTCGCCCCACGCCGGCGCGCTCCCGCACCACCCGGCCCCCACCGCCAGGAGCACGGCCAGCAACCCTCCACGTCCGATGAATGACTTTCGCGTCCGCATTTCTCCGCTCCCTTCGCTGAACACGACGAGCGGCACCGGATCTCGCCCGGCAGACGCACGCCACAGCGTGACTCACCCGGCCCCACGGCCGACGGTCCCGTGGCGAGCATGCTGCCGACCGGGGAAGTCGCTCACATCGAGCAACCGCACATTTATTCGACGATCTGTTTAGGCAGACCGACGCGACGTTTAGACAGCCGCCAGTGCGGCGCCGCGGCCCCGGCTCAGACGCCGGCTTGGGCGAACGTCACCATCCGGGCGCGGTCCTCGTCCCAGAGCTTGAGGCGCACGGCATGCAGGCCGTCACGCAGCGACAGGGTCGGCACGGTCCGGAAGATCGGGTTCTCCTCGTGCGCGCGCTGCAGGTTGTAGTTCGGGATCCGCACGCTGAGATGGTGGATGTGGTGATAACCGATGTTGCCGCTGAAGAACTGGAGCACCTTGGGTAGATCGAGGAACGAGCTCCCGCGCAGCGCCGCGTCGGCGTAGCACCACCCGTCAGAACGCTGCCAGTACGCGTCCTCGAACTGATGCTGGACATAGAACAGCCAGATGCCGACGCCGCCGGCAAGCAGCGCCGCCGGGGCCCACACGAGCAGCAGATCGCCGAGTCCGATCGCCTCGATCAGAGCGGCGCCGATGACCGCCAGCGCGATGTCGGTGCGAATGACGCTGCTGCGCATTCGCGGCGGGGCGCTGCGCGCGACGATCCGCGGACCGATGATCATCGCGAAGATGGGCCCAAGACCGAACATGACGAGCGGGTTGCGAAACAGCCGGTAGCCAAGGCGCCCCCGCGGGGACCGCGCGCGGTACTCGGCCACGGTCAGGGTCGGCAGGTCACCGATCCCGCGCTTGTCGAGATCTCCGGAGGTGGCGTGGTGCACGGCGTGATCGTGGCGCCAGCGGACGAACGGAGAGAGGACGAGCAGCCCGCAGAACGTACCCAGCCAGGCGTTGGCCCGCCGCGAGGGCATGAACGATCCGTGCGAGCAGTCATGGAAGATGATGTAGGAGCGCAGCAGGAAGGCGGCGCTCACCGGCGCCAGCGCGAGGGTCAGCCACGGCGACACGGCGAGCGCGAAGTACATGCCCACGCTCAGTGCCAGATACGGCAGCACCGACGTGCCGACCTCGACACAGCTGCGCAGCAGTCGCGGCGAGGCGTAGGCGTTGAGCTGGTCGCGCCAGAAAGCCGGGTCATTGGGGGGGTCTGAAACCGGCTCCGCCACGACTAATGGAGTCGGCGCGGGCGGAGTGGAAAGCTGATTGGTCACGGCGACGGCCCCTCTCGGTGGTCGAGGCCGATCCCTGATGATCGGCTCACGTTCAAACGCGAGATTACCCATCCGGCGATGAGCGGTGCGTAAAACATTCCAAAAAGGAGTGCGGATACGGAGGGCGCGTGCGCCCCCCGTATCGTCAGATGCGCTCTCTACAGGGCCTGAACGTTGGCGGCGGCGGGACCCTTCGGGCCCTGCTCGGCGTCGTAGCTGACCTTGGCGCCCTCGGCGAGCGACTTGAAGCCGCTGCCCTGGATCGCACTGTGATGGACGAACAGATCCTTGCCTGCCTCATCGGGTGTGATGAAGCCGAAGCCCTTGTCGTCGTTGAACCACTTCACGGTTCCTGTTGCCATGAGATCCCTCCGGTTTGGTGCACTGCGAAACGCGGAGGACGCTGGGTAACAACGACTGCCGAGACCGCGGGCACTACGAATAGAAACGAGTCATCGCTCGTATGGCGCAGGAGGATAGCGCTACGCGGCCGCGATGACGAGCGCATCGATGATCTCGGCATCGCCCGGTGCAGATCGTGCTACGGTCCGAGTTCCGGTGGAGCACTCGGTCATCCGGTGCGGCTGGCCGAAATCGTCCCACACCGCCGCGGATACCGCACGTGAAGAGCACACGCGAAAGAGCCGAAGAGAAGCGCCTGGCCAAGCTCGAGGTCGTTCGTGAACAGGTTGAGGACGGGTCGCTCGTCATCCGGAAGATGACCGACGAAGAGCGTCTGCGCTATCCGCCTCGGCCCGAGCGCCCGAAGAAGTCCGGCAACCGGTAGCGCCCGCACGGCGACCGGTAGCCGCCCGCAGCGGTAGCCGCCGGCACGCGGAGGACCGCCGCCGTCAGGCGCGGGCCCGGCTGAGCCGGACCCACGCCCGCGACGGGAAGCGGTGAGAACCGCCGACGCGGTCAGAACCGCCGGTGGGCGGAGAACCCGCCGCCGGCGGTGCCGAACTTGAATGCGGTCGTCGAATCAAACGTGCTGCTGGGGTTGAGGACCACCGAGGGCCACCCGGCCTGGCCGATGTGGTTAGGAGCGTCCGGGTAGTGCTGCGTCTCCAGGGTGAAGCCGGCCCCCTGACGGTAGATGTGGCCGCTCGGGCCGACCAGGTCACCGACCAGGAAGTTCCCGGAGTAGAACTGCACGCCGGGCTGATCGGTGTACGCGGCCAGCGTGATGCCGGTTTTGCGGTCGGCCGCGATGGCCGCCAGTCGGTACCCGGAGCCGTTGAGCACCCAGTTGTTGTCGTAGCCGTGAGCGATGACGAGCTGCGGGAAGGCCTGCGTCCCGCCATCGGGCAGATCGGCTCGCCGGATGAACTCGCCGATCCGGTGCAATGACCGGAAGTCATACGCCGTCCCCGCCACCGACGCGAAGTTCGTCGGTATCTGATTGGTGTCGACCGGCTGGTACGTGTCGGAGTTGATGGCCAGATCCTGGCCGTACACCGAACCCGACCCCTCACCGCCCAGGTTGAAGTACGTGTGGTTGGTGACGTTGAGCACGGTGGCCAGCGTCGAGGAGTCGTTGACCACGCTGTAGGTGATCTTCAGCGTGTTGTCGCGGGTCAGGTAATACGTCACCGTCGCGGTCACGTTCGCCGGGAACCCGTTGCACCCGGGGCTGAGCGTCGCCAGGCAGCCCTCGCCCGACGGGAATGTGTCTGACAGCTGCAGGGCCGCGTAGTCGCGTCCCGTCTCCGGGGTCGCGTTCCACACCTGGGTGTTCCACCCCAGGTAGCCACCGTGCAGCGTGTTGACGCCGTTGTTGGCATCCAGTGTGTACTTAGTGCCGTTGTTGGCACAGCTC
>DATCFW010000401.1:0-15203 GCA_036509295.1 Solirubrobacteraceae bacterium
GAAGGATCCCGAGCCGCTGGCCGATCCCGCGCCGCCGGCGCCCGAGCTCCCACCGCTGCCCGAGGCAGGGCCCTGATCGGGGGCACCTGCGGCAGTGCCGCGTCCGCGGTGACCGCGGCACAGTCACTGGGCGGCGTGGCACCGCCGAAGACCCCCTGAAGATATGTGCTCACCAGCGGGGCGCCCTCAAACTCTCCGGAGATGTGATCGCCCGACAGGGTGACGAAGTCCACGGGGACGTTGTTGGCGCAGTAGTACTGGAGCAGCGCGACGTCCTGGGTGTACGGGACGATCTCGTCGTTGTAGACGTGGTAGCTGAAAATCGGGAAGTGCGGCGCGCTCTGGCCGAGCTTCTCGTGGGTGAGCAACGCCTGGACGTTCGGGGTATCGATCACATCCGGGATGGTCGTGTAATCGTTGAAATGCTGGTAGGGGTAAGCCGTTAGTGCTTGGCCGACGCACTCTGTACCGGCCGTGGCCACCGCCGCGCGCCCCTTGGCGTTGAAGTAGTTCTGGATGCCCGCCCCCGGGAACGCGCGGATGAGGCCCCCGTTGGAGAGGAAGTCCAGGCCGAAGAACACGGTTCCGTCGAGGTAGTTCCCGGTCGCCGTGAGGTCGGCGGGAGTTCCGCCCTCGGCCGCGGCGACGATGTTCAGGTCCGGCGCATAGCTCGCCGCCAGTTCCTGCGCCCACCCCGTCGCGTGCGCGCCGCCTGAATACCCGTCCAGCGCCACGCGTGTCTCACGCGAGAGACCAGCCGCCGGCAGCGATTCGGCCGCGCGGATCCCGTCAAGCACCGCGTGCCCCTCCTGCTGACCGGCGATGAACTGCTCGGCCGGCCCGTCGAAATCAGGGGCGATAACCACGTATCCGGCTGACAGCAGCGGCTGGATGTCTGACGTGCTCACGTTCTCGTTCGTGCCGTAGGCGAACGAGTAGGACGGAGCGCACTGACCTCCGAGGCTGTCAATCGGGAACTGATAACTGACCAGCGGCTGTCCCCCGGTGCCGATGTACGGGGTCGAAGGCAGGAACACCGTCGCTACATCCAGCACCGGGGCGCCGAAGCTGTCCTGCGAGCGATAGCTGATCGTCAGTGCCGTCTTGCCCGGATCTCCGCCCGAGATGGTCGCCGGACGCACGCCCACCAGTGCGCCGTCGGGCAACGACGCCAGGTTCGATGGCGCCTGGTAGAACGGATCCGAGGCCGGGCAGGCGACCGTGCCCGCCGGGCACGGCGCCAACGTGTCGTCTGACTGCGTGCCGTAGGACGGCGTCGCGGCCCAAGCCGCCGGCACGAACGCAGCGGCCGCAACCAGGGCCAGCGCCACGCCGGTCGGCCGCCGACGGCCGATGGCCTGCAAGAAACCTATTCCCACCAACACTCGATCTCCGATCACTCCGCTTAGCCGCCCGCCAGCGTACAGAGGCTGACGTTCTGGCACGCCGGTCCGCGGAGAACGGGGCCAGCGCCAGCGGCGTCAGAACGCCGCCACGAACGGGTACAGCAGCACGGCGGCGGCGACGACCGACAGGCTCCACACGGCGATCAGCCCGGACAACCACCCCCGACGCTGCCGCCAACCGAGCGCCACCGCGTAGGTCGTCGCGAGGTAGATCCCGGGCATCACGATGACCATGTAGTACAGGTAGCTCGTCCGCTGGTCGAGCACCGCCTGGAGCGCATACGGCACCCAGGTGCCGACAAACCAGGCCACCGCGAGAATTGCCAGCTGCCGGTCGCCGGCCGACCGCCCGGTGCTCGGCGCTCGGCGGCGCACACAGCGAAACGCCGCGAAGATGAGCGCGGGCAAGCCCAGGACCAGGATCGGCGGACTGATCACGCCGAGGAACGCCGTCACCGGATGGATGGCGTTCAGCCCGTGCCCGGGCAGCGAGGGGTTGATGCGCAGGTACACGATCGGTGTGAGGTCGATCAGCCACTGCCACGGGTAGGAGGCGATCCCGGTGGGGCCGTGGGGGCTGGTGAGGTGCGACGCGTAGGAGATGATGTGAGCGATCTCGGCGAACGGCCCACCGGTGATCAGCTTGGCGTTCGCGTCGGCGTAGGGCGGCGCGATTTCGCCCATGATCGCCAGCAGCCCGACGAACACGCCCGCGGTGACGAACGCGGTCGCCCCGAGACGGATGGCCGCCGGCCGCAGGCGCCAGTGCGCCGGCGGGTCAGGGTCTCGCCGGGCGGCCCACACCCGGCCGAGCTCGACCAGGCCCAGCACGAACAGCGCGTATGGCGCCACCTCCTTGAAGCACGTCGCAACCGCGAGCGCCAGCCCCGCCGCCACCGGTCGCCCGCGCACGTACAGGGCGACTCCCCAGGTCATCGCCGCCAGGGCGTAGATGTCCAGCGTGCCGATGCGGCTGTGGACGAGCAGCAGGTTGTCGCAGGCCATCAGGGCGGCGGCCCCCGTCGCCGGCCAGCGCCCGCCGCCGGCGCTGCGGACGAGCGCGAACATGCCGAGGATCGCGATCGAGCCCATCAGCAGGCTCCCGATCCGCCACGCGAACGGCCCGTCGCCGAAGATCTCGATCGCCGCCGCCATGATCAGCTTGGCCCCCTGGGGATGCTCGGCATTGGGATCGGTGCCCAGCGGCGCGTCGGCGTAGTGAGCGCCCGTCGCCGGGCGGATCCCGGCGATCACGCGAGCCGCATTGACGTAATAGGCCTCGTCGAAGATGAGCGTGTGGTCGCTCGCGGTGGTGCACGGCGACTGACAGGGCTCGTCGAGCAGCAGGCTGCGCGCCCCCAGCGAGAGCAGCGAGATGAGCACGAGCGCGACGAGCGGCGCCCGCGGTGACGTCCAGATGCGCCCAAGTGGCCGGACCATGGCGGGGGCGACGGTACACATACACTGGCCGACCGTGCAGTTCGAGAAATGGCATGCCCTCGGCAACGACTACCTGATCGTTGAGTCGTCGCAGCTTCCGTTCGAGCTGACACCCGCGCGGATCCGGGCCCTATGCGCCCCGCACACGGGCGTGTTCGGGGACGGGCTGCTGCTGCTGTCGGCGCCCGACGAGGCCGGCTACGTGGCGCGACTGCGGATCTTCAACCCCGACGGATCGGAGTCCGGGCTGTCGGGGAACGGGGCGCGCGAGGCGGCGCTGTATCTCCGCCGGCGGGGGTGGGCGACCGCCGACACGTTCTCGATCGCGACGGCGGCGGGAGAGATCCGGCCGACGATCACCTCCGCGACCACCGCGACACTCGACATCGGCCGGGTGCAGACGCGCTCTGACGATTACCCGTCGGGGTCGGCCGGCGGGTCCGGGCAGTTGACCGCCGGCGGTCGCGCCTGGAGCTTTCAGCACGTCGGGGTCGGCAATCCCCAGTGCGCGATCCGGGTCTCGAGCGAGTCAGAGCTCGAGCAGCTCGAGCTGGCGGCGATCGGGCCGGGCATCGAGCATCACGCGCTGTTTCCCCACCGCACCAACGTGTCCTGGTACGCGCCGCTGGCCGCCGGGCGGATCCGGGCGCGGATCTTCGAGCGGGGCGTCGGCGAGACGTCGGCGAGCGGCACCGGGGCCACCGGTGCCGCCGTCGCCTACGTGCTCACCGGCGGCGACTCGCCGGTGACGGTGGTGCTCGATGGCGGCGAGCTCGAGGTCGAGGTCGGCGAGGACCTCCACGTTAACCTGAGCGGCTGGGCGGTGCCGGTGTTCTCCGGCACGCTGGCCGACGACTTCGTCAAGGAGCTGCATGAGACCGAGTAGGCGCCTGGATCAGATTCCCCCGTACCTGTTCGCCCAGCTGGAGCGCAAGATCGCGGCCAAGCGCGCCGCCGGCGTCGACGTCATCAGCCTCGGCATCGGGGATCCCGACACCCCCACGTATCCGGCCGTCGTCGCCGCCGGCCAGCAGGCGATCGCCGATCCGAGCACCCATCAGTACCCGACGAACCGCGGCCGCGCCGAGTTCCGCGAGGCGGTGGCGGCGTTCTATGGCCGTCGCTTCGGGGTGACCCTCGATCCCGACACCGAGGTGATGGCGGCGATCGGCGCCAAGGAGTGCATCTTTCACCTCAGCCTGGCGTTTCTGGACCCCGGCGACGTGGCGCTGGCGTCGGACCCGGGCTACCCCGTCTACACCAGCGGCCCACTGATGGCCGGAGCCGAACCGGTCCGCCTCGGCCTGCTGCCCGAGCTGGGATTCGCTCCCGATCTGTCGGCGATCGACGCCGACCATCTCCGCCGCGCGCGCCTGATGTTCATCAACTACCCCAACAATCCGACCGGCGCCGTCCTGCCCGCCGGGCTGTTTGAGTCGGTGATCGAGCTGGCGGCCGCCCACGACATCCTCGTCGTCCACGACAACGCCTACAGCGAGACGACCTTCGACGGCTACGTCGCCCCGTCGTTTTTGGCCACGCCCGGTGCCAGGGACGTCGGCGTCGAGGTGTTCTCGCTGTCCAAGGGGTACAACATGACGGGCTGGCGGTGCGCGGCGATCATCGGCAACGCCGCCGCCATCGAGCAGTTCTGGCGGCTGAAGTCCAACATCGACTCGGGCAACTTCGAGGCGGTCCAGCTCGCCGGCGCGGCGGCGCTCGCGCCCGAGGTCGACGCCGACGTCAAGGCGATGAACGCCGTCTATCAGCGCCGCCGCGACCTCGTGTGCGATGCGCTCACCCAGGCCGGGGTCAACGTCACCCGGCCGAAGGGCACGATCTACGTGTGGGCGCCGGTGCCCCCGGGGTTCGCCAGCGCCGCCGAGTACTGCGAGCACGTGCTCGAGCAGGCGGCGGTGGTGATCTCCCCCGGCGGCGCCTACGGGCCCAACGGAGAGGGGTTCTTCCGCATCTCGCTGACGACGCCCGACGATCGGCTGCTCGAGGCGGTGCACCGCCTCAGCCGCCTGTGAAAATGTGACGCCGTCGCGTCGCGCGGCTACCATCGTCAGGGTTTGGCAGACGACGACGCCACACGCAATGGAGGCCATCGCCCGCGCCACGGGACTGAGCGGCCCGCGGGCCGCGCCCGCCAGCGTGCGCTGATGGTGGCCGCGGTCCCGGCCGGCGACGACGACCATCTCGCCGAGCTTCAAGAGCTGCTGCGGACCTCCGGAGTGGCATCGGTCGGCGAACTGGTGCAGCGTCGCGATCGGCCGCACCCCAACTCCTATCTCGGCCCCGGGAAGATCGACGAGCTCAAGGCCCAGATCACTGCCAGCGATGCCAACCTCGTCGCCTGCGACGACGAGCTCTCCCCGCGTCAGGAGCGCAACCTCGAGTCCGCGCTGGGAATCCCGGTGATCGATCGCACCGCGATCATCCTGGACATCTTCGCCGCCCACGCTCATAGCGCTGACGGCAAGCTCCAGGTCGAGCTGGCCCAGCTCGAGTACAACATGGCCCGCATGCGCGGCCTGTGGTCCCACCTGGAGCGTCTCGGCGGCGGCATCGGCACCCGGGGACCGGGGGAGACCCAGATCGAGACCGACCGCCGCCTCGCCCGTAATCGCATGGCCGCGCTCAGGCGCCGGCTCGCCCAGGTCCGCTCCACCCGGTCGGTGATGCGCGCCGAACGCGAGCGGGCGCACCTGCCTCACATCGCCCTCGCCGGCTATACCAACGCCGGCAAGTCGACGCTGCTCAACGCGCTCACCGGGGCGACGGTCCCGGTGCGCGACCGGCTGTTCCACACGCTCGATCCGACCACGCGCGTCCTGCGCGCCGACGGCCGCGACTACCTGCTCACCGACACCGTCGGATTCATCCGCAAGCTTCCCCATCAGCTCGTCGACGCGTTCGGCGCCACCCTGGAGGAGACCCTGCGGGCCGATCTCATCCTCCACGTCGTCGACGCCTCGGTGCCGGAGGAGGACCTGAGCTCGATGACGCGGGCCGTCGATGACGTCTTGCAGGAGATCGCCGCCGACGAGGCGCCGCGACTCCTCGTGCTGGCCAAGGCCGATCGGATCGACGACGAACGGCGGTCCGAGCTCGCCCACCGCCATCCCGGCGCGCTGCTCGTGTCCGCCGACAGCGGCGAGGGGATCGAGGCGCTCGTCGAGCGGGTGCGAGTCGAGTTCGCGCGACGGCTGTCGGAGGTTGAGCTGCTCCTGCCCTACGGTGAGGGCGGCCGGCTCGCCGAGTTGCACGAGCTCGCCGGGGATCTCGAGCGCGAGGACACCCCTGAGGGGGTGCGCGTGTCGGTGCGGCTGCCGGCGAGCGTCGCCGCGCGCTACGCCCCGTTCGCACTGTCGCACACCGCGCCGGCCGCCGAGTAGAACGCCGGCCGGGGTATGGAGCTGCGCTGCGTGCGCCTGGATGAGGGCGCCGTCCTGCCCACCCGGGCCCACGAGGGGGACGCCGGGCTCGATCTCCATGCGCTCGAGCCGGCCGTGCTGGCCCCGGGCGAGCGAGCATCGGTGGGCACGGGCATCGCCGTTGAGATTCCGCCTGGGCGGGCCGGGCTCGTACTGCCCCGCTCCGGTCTGGCGGCCCGCCACGGCATCTCGGTGGTCAACGCCCCCGGGTTGATCGACTCCGGCTATCGGGGAGAGGTGCGGGTGCTGCTGCTCAACACCGACCGCGCGCAGCCGTTTGAGATCCTCGCCGGGGCACGGATCGCCCAGCTCGTGCTCGTCGCGGTGCAGCTTTCGGTGGCGGTCGAGGTGGACGCGCTTGGTGACAGCGAGCGCGGTGCCGGCGGGTTCGGCTCCAGCGGCGCCTGACCGGGGCGGGCCCGCGGCCGGGCCTGACCGGCTCGCGCGGCTCAGGTGGCTCTGGCGCCTCAGGCGGGGGGCGGCGTCAGCAGTCCGTGAGTCTCCAGGAACTGCTTGGCAACGGCAACGGGGTCCTGCTGGGCGATGTCCACGGCCTGATTGAGCCGCCGGATGACAGCGGTGGTGAGCGTGTCGTCGACGCGCTGGATGGTGTCGCCGAACGCCGGGCCCTCGCTGGTCAGCGCCCGCGCGGAGATGACCGGAATGACGTTGCCCCAGCCGAAGATCCGCCGCGGGTCGCGCAGCAGGACATAGTCGCCGCTGGCCAGTGGCCCGTCCGTCGTCTTGACGTCGGCGGCCTGGACGATGCCGGCGTTCAGCTCGGCGTACTGATCGCCCACCGCCAGGGACTTGAACGCCGCCGGGGTGACGCCGTAGGTCTCGGTGATCAGGGGGAGTCCGTGCGTTCCCTGCTGGAATCCGGGCGGCCCGCCGAAGGTGAGCGCCGTCGCCACCCGCCGCAGGTCGTCGATCGATCCCAGGTGGTTGACGGCGGCGTAGTTGTCGGTGACGGCGATCGCATCGGTGTCCGAGAACGGCGTTGGCGCGAGCACCTCGAGGCCATGCCCGAGCGCGTAATGCTCCGCGGCCTGATAGGCGTCCAGCTCGGTGCGGAAGCCATGGCGGTAGCCGGCGATCGCGGTGTTGAACGTGTCGAGGTACTCGGGATACATGCTCAGCGATCCGCGCGCGAGCGCCGGCACGGTGACGTCGGTGGGGCCGATGTTCTGATCGACGTTGACGGTGTAGCCCTGGGCGCGCAGCGCCTGCACGTAGAGCTGGCCGAGCACGAACTGCTCATCGAAGTTCTTGTCCCCGATGGTGATCACCGGCTTGCCGGCCCCGGGCAACGACACCGTCGTGGTCTCGGTCTCGGTCCCGATCGTCGTCGTGCTCGTCGTCGTGGTGGGGGTCGTCGACGACGTCGAGGACGTGGCGGCGGCCCGGGAGGTCGTCGTCGACGATGTCGAGCTCGTGCCCGCGCTCCCGCACCCGCTCAGTGCCAGCGCGATGGCCAGCAGCCAGCCGGCGATGGGGGTGAGCCGGGCGGGACGGACGGGGCGGCCCGGTGCCATCAGATGGCGATCCCGGCGGCGCGGCGCGCCTCGGCATGCGCGGCGTCCTCCAGCTCGTCGGGCAATGGGCGCAGTGCGTCGGGCACGCCGAGCGCGGTCTTGATCAGCCAGTCGGCGAACCATGCGTTCTTGGGCAGCAGCGGGCCGTGCAGATAGGTGCCGATGACCGTGCCGGCGCGCACGCCCTCACGCCCGTCCCGGCCGTTGTTGCCGTGGCCGGTGAGCACGCGTCCGAGCGGCTGCGTCGCCTCCGAGAGGAACGTTCGGCCCCCATGGTTCTCGAAGCCGGCGAGCACCCGCCGGGCGCCGGCATCGAGCTCCACCTCGATCGCCACGTTGCCGACCAGCCGCGGCCCTTCGGCACGGACGGTGTGCAGGTCGACGAGGCCCGCGCCCGGCAGGGTCTCCTCGCCGAGCTGGTAGGACGTGCCCAGCAGCTGATAGCCCCCGCAGACCGCGAGCACCACCGCGCCGCGGGCGGCCGCGGCGTGCAGATCGTCGTGCTTGTGCTCCGCGAGATCGTGCGCACACAACCGCTGGTCCCGGTCCTGGCCCCCGCCGATGTAGTAGATGTCAGCGGCGTCGGGATCGAGGCGCTCGCCAAGGCCGGTGGCGGCCAGCTCGAACGCGATCCCACGCCACTCACAGCGCCGCCGGAGCATGATCAGGTTGCCCCGGTCGGCGTAGATGTTCATCAGGTCGGGGTACAGCGCGCAGACCCGTAGCCGCCGGCCTGCGTCAGACACGGAACATCACCACGGTGCTGCCGACGTACTCGGCGGTGGCCTCGATCTCCATGCGGCTGGCCGGACGCAGGCCCGCCGCCGCGCCCTCGCGCTCGAGCGCGTCGGCATCGAGGCGATCGAGGCGAATGAGATCGGGCTCGACGACGTGTCCGCCGTCCGCGGTGACCGTCTCGCGCCGGCGCGCGAGCACGAAGGCGTCGCCGTCGTCACGGACGGCCACCGGCCGGCTGCTGTACACGACGCCGTCGATCTCGCGGACATCGGGGAGCGGTCCGGCGGCGCCCTCGGCCACCTCGAACAGCTCGAGGTCGTCGGCAAGCGCGATCGCGAGCACTCCGCCGGGAGCGAGGTGAAACTCGGCGCACTCGAGGAAGCTCGCGCGGGCGTCGGGCCCGCCGAGCAGCTGGACCGTCTGCATCGGCACGATGATGAGCGGGAACGCGGTGGCGATCCCAAACGCGCGGGCGTCGGCGACGATGGTGGTGACATCAAGTGGGCCCGCTCGCTCGCGCAGCTCCTCCAGGAGGTCGTCGTAGAGGTCGATGGCCGTGACCGAGTGACCGGCCCGGGCCAGCTCCAGCGTCGTGCGCCCGGTGCCGGCGCCGACGTCGAGTACCGGCCCGCCGAACCGGTCGGCGAGCGCGCGCCAGAACGCCAGATCCTCGGTGTAGCTGCCGCACTCGAGGTCGTGCCAGATCGCCCGGGCGGTCATGGGGCGACCGGCTCGGGCTCGCGCGACCAGAACGCGCCGACGAGTCCGCGGCGCTGGAGCTCCTCGCGCAGCTCCAGCAGGGCGGTGTAGGTGGGCAGCGCGAACAGTGGCGCTCCGGCGCCGTCGGCCAGCGCCGCGTCCAGCGCCCGCGGGAGATCGGGGACGACGTGCAGTCGCGAGACCTCGACACCGGCATACTTGAACCGCAGGGCCAGCTCCGCGGCCCGCGTCCCGGCACAGGTCACCCGGCGCGTCCGACCGGCCAGCAGCTCGAAGTCGGCATCCCAGACCCAGGAGATGTCGCGGCCGTCGGCGGTCCGGTCGTTGAGCACGGCGAGCACGTCCAGCTCATCGGGCTCCAGCGTCAGCGTGCGCAGGATCTCATTGGCCCCGGCTGGATTCTTGATCAGCAGGATGGACAGCTCGCGCTCGCCGATGATCACGCGCTCGGCCCGACCGAACGCGGCGCTCACCGCGCCCAGGCCGGCGGCGACCAGCTCCAGCGAGGTTCCGAGCGCCAGGCAGAGCGTTGCGGCGGCCAGCGCGTTGTAGACGTTGTACAGCCCGGGCAGCGGCAGATCGACGGCGATGACGCCGACCGGCGTGTGCAGCTCGAACCGTGAGCTCCGCGTGCCGTGCAGCTCGATCGCGCGCGCCGAGACGTCCGGCTCGGGACGGCGCTGGCCGCACGACGGACAGCTGTAGACCCCGAGATGCCCGAGGTAGACGCCCTCGTACCGGTAGGCCGCGCCACAGCGTCGGCAATGCGTCGAGTCAGCGGCGTGCTGCAGCTCGGCGCGCGCCATCGCCGGATCCTCCACCCCGAAATACATGACGCTCGCGTGCTGACGGCCGAGATCGGCGACCAGCGGGTCGTCGGCGTTGCAGGCGAGCGCCGCCGTCGGCGCCAGGGCGCCGACCATCGCGGCCCAGCGGTCGCCGATCGTCTCGAGCTCCCCGTAGCGGTCGAGCTGGTCGCGGAAGAGGTTGCCGAGCACGACGGCACGGGGATGCAGCTGGGGCGCCACCCGGTCGAGCCAGAACTCGTCCACCTCGAACAGCCCGAGCCGGCCGGTGATCGCCCCGCCACGGCGGGCGGCGTCCAGCAGCGTGGAGGCGACCCCGCCGGCCATGTTCGCGCCGGCGCGGTTGTGGACGAGCGTCAGCCCCGAGCGCTCAAGGACGGCGGCGGCCATCGCCGCGGTCGTCGTCTTGCCGTTCGTGGCCGAGATGACGGCGGATCCCTCGGGGAGGCGCTCGGCGAGGCGCTCGATGGCGTGGGGCTCCAGCCGGGTGAGCACCTTGCCGGGCAGGCTGGTGCCGCCACCGCGCCCGGCGCGCCGGGCGAGGCCCCCGACCGCGTGCGCGGCGGCGATCTTGGCGTCGAGCGCGCTCACGCCGCCGCCAGTGCGGCCGGGCTCGGCACGATGGCGTGGACCGCGCCGGGGAGCGCGCTCACCGTGACCGGCAGCTCGGCGATCGGGTCGCCATCGGCGAACAGCGTGAACGGGCGCGAGGCAGCGATCTGAATCGTCGCGCCGCGCAGGATCTCGACGGCGTCCAGGCGGACGTGCTCGCCCTTGAACACGGTCGGCAGGAGCGCGAGGAACCGCAGCCTGGGGGTCCGGTGGACGATCACGACGTCGAGCATGCCGTCCGTCAGTGTCGCGTCCGGCGCCAGCATCATGCCGCCGCCGTAGTAGCGCGAGTTCGCGGCCGCGACCGTGTAACCCGTCACCGTGCGTGTCGCGCCGTCGATGGTGATCGTGAACGTCGCCGGGTGCCAGCCGGCGAGGGCGCGCAACGCGCCGTACGCGTACACGAGTTTGCCGCGCACAAGGGTCGTCTCGTTGGCGATCCGGTTGGCCACCGAGTCAAATCCACAGCTGGCGATCCCGATGAACGTCCGGGCGCCGACCTGACCGAGGTCGATGCGGCATACGTGTCCGGCGGCCAGCACCGCGCAGGCGGCCCGCGGATCCAGTGGGATCCCGAGCGTCCGCGCGAAGTCGTTGCCGCGCCCGCCCGGGAGGACGCCGAGAACGCCGTCGTCCCCGCGTAGAGCGTCGGCGACGGCACCGATCAGGCCGTCGCCGCCGAACGCCACCGCGGTCTCCCCGGCGGTGGCGGCGGCCTGCGCCAGCTCGCGGGCGTGATCGAGGCTGCGCGTGGCCTCGACGTGGTGGGGGAGACCCAACCCGCGCAACGTTCCCGTCACGTCGGGCAGCGCGCGCCCGGCCCGTCCGCCGCCCGCGAACGGGTTGACGATCAGCGACAGCGTCATCCGGTCACCAGCGCGTACAGGCTCTCCGCCACTGCCACCGGGGCCGGATCCGTCGCGGCCTGCGCCTGCTCGCGCGTCGTCACTCCGGTGAGCACAATGGCGCCGTCCAGGCCGGCGGCGGCGGCCCCGGCCAGGTCCGCATCGAGGCGGTCACCGACCATCAGCGAGCGTCCCGGCCCGAGCCGATCAAGCGCGGTTTGAAACAGCATCACGTCGGGCTTGCCGACGCTGCGGGCGGTGCGCTCGGTGGCGTACTCGAGCGCGGCGACGATCGCGCCGGTGCCGGGCCAGTACCCATCCGGCTGGGGGAACGTCCGGTCGCGGTTGACGGCGATCATCTCGGCGCCGTTGAGCACCGCCTGAGTGGCGATGCGCAACTCGGCGTAGGAGAAGTCGTCATGTCCGGCGATGACGACGACCTCGGCCGTGGTGGCGCGATCGGTACCGTTGACGACCCGCTGGCCGGAGTCAGCGACATGGCGGAAGATCGCCGGCGAGCCGATCACGTACGTCGGTCTGCCGGGCGCGCGCTCGGCGAGCACGTACTGGATCGCCGACCCGACGGTCACGATCTCCTCCAGCGACGCCTGCAGCCCCAGGGACCAGAGCTTGCGGACGTACTCCTCCGGAGCGAGGCGGCTGTCGTTGGTGACGAACGCGATCGTCTTGCCCGCGCCCCGCAGCTCGGCGAGCGCTTCGCGAGCATTGGGCGTGGCCGCCTGGCCGACCCAGACGCACCCGTCCAGATCGAGCAGCACGTGGTCGTAGGCGGCGAGCAGGGGGGAGAGGGGCATGAGGCGAGCAGCGAAACGCGAGGCGGGCATCCGGATTATCCAGTGCGCCGGCGATTGTGCTTATCAGGACAACGTTTGCCGCACGGTCAGTAGCTCCTACGGACCCGTGACCGCAATATCTGCGGTCAACCCACCGGTATTCAGGCCGATATGTGTCGGGCTTGCCGCACAGAGCGACCTTTTCGGAGATAACTTGATCCCCAGCAATCAGAGCGGACGGATGTCCCAGGAGGCGCTCCTGCACCTCTGGCGCCAGTACAAGGACAGCGGGGACAACGGCGCGCGCGATCGTCTCGTCTTCTCGCTCGCCCCGATCGTCAAATCCATCGTGTACCGCAAGGTCCGCGAGATCCCGTCGCACCGTGAGGTCGATGACTTCATCTCCTGCGGCCTGGAGGCCCTGATCCGGTCGCTGGACCGCTATGACCCCGACAAGGGCGCCACGCTCGAGCAGTTCGCGTGGACGCGCATCCACGGCGCCGTCCTCGACGAGCTGCGGCGGTTCGACTGGGCGCCCCGCTCGCTGCGGCGCATGGAGCGTGAGTACAACCGTGCCCGTGAGCGCTTCACCGTGCTGCATGGCCGCGCCCCGACCAACTCCGAGCTCGCCGACCTGCTCGCGATCTCCGCCGACGAGCTCGACTCGCTCAAGGGCGACATCGCCCGGTCCGACGTCGGCTCGCTCAACGCCATGGTCACGGGCGACGATGACAGCCAGAGTGAGCGCCTCGACCTGATCGCCAGCTCAGACCGTGAGTCCGATCCCGAGCACGCCGCGATGCGCGAGCGCGCCATCGCCCGCTTCCGCGCCGCATTTGACGAGCTGCCGGTGCGCGAGCGCAAGGTGGCGGTCCTGCTGCATGTCAACAACCTCACGCTGCGCGAGGCCGGCGAGGTGCTCGGCGTGTCCGAGAGCCGCGTCTGCCAGATCCACGGCAAGCTCAAACGCGGTCTGCGCGAGCGGCTCCAGGCCGACGAGCTGCTGTTCCTCGAAGTGGCCTAGGAGCGCGCGTCGACAGGTCGCCGGCAGCGCTGAACCCCGACCCGGCCGGCGATGGACAAAGGTACTAGTCCCAAACGGCCTCGCCGGCTTGATTCCCTGGAGGGTCCGGGTCACAATCCGCGCGGAAGTGGACGCCAGGCACGGAATGCGTGGCGCTCACCACCGTCGTATGCGCGTTGATTGCCCTTGCTGCACTCCCTGGGAAAGGAGAACCACAACATGGGCTATAAGACCGGCCGCTGAATCGGCTCTTGTCTGATCTGAGAGGGACCCGCCCGCGAGGCGGGTTCCTCTTTTTTTGGTCACGAGCTTGATCGGCCAGCGATCTCACAGCTTGAGATCGTCCAGAGAGACTGGACGTCTGTTCAGCTCGTTCAGGCCTCGGCCGATGAAAGGCAGGATGCCCGATATCGAGACATCACCGCCGACGATGCGCGCAACACGGTCCGCCAGACCCGCCGTGCTCATCGAGCTGCTCGCGCTGGGACTCGTCGGTGGGGCGATTGCACTCACCGCGTCCTTCGATCACTGGTCCATGCCGCTGCTGGCGGTGATCGCCGTGTTTACCGTCATCGGCGACCTCACAGCCGTGGGCACCGGTCATCGACTCAGCGTGTCCGGCAGCTTCCTGGGGCTCATTCTGGCCGCCGTCGTCCTGGGCCCAGCGCCGGCGGCGGTCGTGGGATTCGTGGCCATCGCTGTCGGATGGCTGCGTTCACGAGAGGACGGCCACTACCTCCTCAACAACCTGGCGAACTACGCATTCTTCCCGATGCTCGGCGGCGTGTTCTTCCACGTGACCACCCACCTCGTTGCCGTGCGGCCGAGCGCGCTTGGGTACTACCTGCTGGTGTTCGCGACATTCGTGATCGCGTTGGGGGTCAACTTTCTCGCCAGCGCCGGCTATCAGGCCTATCTCGATCGCACCAGGCTCGCCGATAAGACGCGTGAGGCGCTCGTGCCGCTGCTGTCCGCCGAGCTGTTCTCGGCGCTCCTGACCCTCGCCGCGGTCTATCTGACCAGTCGGCTCGGCGTGAACGGCTTCGTCCTGTTCGGCCTCATTCTGGTCATCTTCCAGTACCTGATCGGCGAGCTGCTCACGTCCAAGCGGCGCAGCGATGCGCTCCAGCGGATCGCGACGACCGACGAGCTCACCGGCCTGGCCAACCGCGAGCACTTCCGCGAGGTCGTGGAGGTGCGCATCGCCCGCGCGGGTGACGCCGGCACCCACTTCGCGGTGATGCTGATGGATCTCGATCGCTTCAAGGAGATCAACGACACGCTCGGCCATCACTACGGCGACGTGCTCCTGCGCGACCTCGGGCCGCGGCTCGTGTCGGCGATCGGGGACGGCGGCCTGGTGGCCCGGCTGGGCGGCGATGAGTTCGGGATTCTGCTCGCGCAGGACACCGGCGATCCGGCCGTACTCGACATCGTCCTGGCCCGCCTGTTCGCTTCGGTCAGCGAGCCGTTCCGCGTCGATGAGCTGTCCTTGGAGGTGGGGGCGAGCGTCGGCGTGGCGCGGTTCCCGCAGGACGGCGAGGACTCGCATGCGCTGCTGCGTTGCGCTGACATCGCGATGTACACCGCCAAGGAGGCGCAGACCGACTACAAGCTCTACACCGCCGAGCAGAACCAGCACTCGGTGCGACGCCTCAGCGTCCTGTCTGACATCCGTCGCGCGCTGGTGTCTGACGAGATCGTCGTGCACTACCAGCCGATCATCGACCTCGACAGCCTGCGGGTTCGCGGCGCCGAGGGGTTGGTGCGCTGGCAGCATCCCGAACACGGGCTGATCCCGCCCGGAGCGTTCGTGCAGACGATCGAGCAGACCGGCCTGATC
>DATCFW010000402.1:0-3848 GCA_036509295.1 Solirubrobacteraceae bacterium
CTTCCAGATGTTGCCGATCCCGGCGACGTTGCGCTGATCGAGCAGCGCGTCACCGATGCCGCGGGTGTGGTCATCGGCGCGCAGCCGGCGCAGGAATCCGTCGCCGTCGAACTCCGGCGCCAGCACATCGGGGCCGAGCGCCGCCAGGCGCTGATCGAAGCGCGTACGGCTGTCGGTTAGCAGCTCGAGCACCGGGCCGTCGAACTGCACCACCTGCCGGCCCGCGCGTTCGAGCACCAGCCAGGCGCGACGGGGCGAGCGCCGCCAGCGGGCGCCGGCGTCGTACACCCCCCACGACCCGGTCATCCGCAGGTGGGAGTGAATCGTCAGGTCGCCCTCGAAGCGCAGGAACAGGTGCTTGCCGTGCGTGCGGACCTCGGCCACCGTGCGCCCGGCGAGCCGCTCGGGCCAGCGATCGAGGGCATGGCGCGGATGCGGCAGGCGAATCGCCTCGGGCACGTGTCCCTCCAGGACCGGCCGCATCCGCAGCGCGGCATAGGCGATCGTGTCGCCCTCAGGCACAGCGTCCGCTCACTAGTGGCCGCTCACTACGCGCTGAGCGTGAGGCGCCGCGGACCCTCCTGGAACCCGAGCTCGGTGAGCGCGGGCGCCAGTGGTGAGGTCATCGCCGATGCGCCGTCCACCTTCTCCAGGCCGACCCGCTTGATCCGCCCCGCCCGCACGTGACCCACCAGCGCTCCGAGCGCTGGGAGCAACCGCGCGTCATCGGCGGCCACCAGGGTTTGCAGTGCCCGTCCGCCTCGCTCCAGGTACACGATCGGGTCGCCGCCGACCAGGACGACGTAGGCGCCCGCCGCCCGAGCCGGCCGGCGCGCGGAGCGGGCCGGATCCTGGTCACCAGGTCGCTTCGGCCACGGGAGGGCCGCGCCGTAGGGCTGAGCCGGATCGACAGCGGCGAGGACGAGTGGTGGTGGTAGCTCCCCGGTGCTGCCCGCCCCGCCGCGGGCGCGCAGGCGCTCGACCGCACCGGGCAGCGCGAACTGGGCGCCGCCGAGCCCCTCCAGGAAGTAGCCGCGCCGGGCGACGCCGAGCGTCTCGAGTTGCGAGAGCTCCGCATAGATCGCTGAGAACCCGCCGGGCAGGCCCTCGGCGAGAACCTGCTCACGGGTGACGATGCCGTAGCGCTCGAGCAACAGCTCGGCGAGCGCCCGTCGCCGCACACTCGGATCCCCACCCCCCCCGACCGGCGAGGACACCAGCGGCTCGGTCAGCGACCAGCGGCCCTGTACCTGCGCCGAGGCGGTATCCCGCCGCCGGCCCGCCCCGAAGCGCCCCGAGCGGCGGCCGCCACGGCGAACCTGGTCGCGCTGGGCGCGGGCCAGCGTCAACCGCGGCGCCCGCAGCGGCGCGAACGCGTCGTTGGTGGCCAGGCCCGCCCACGCCAGATCCCACAGCGCCTCCTGAATCTCCTCGGGCGACAGGGCGACGTCGACGAGCAGATCGGTGAAGAAGCCGGCGCCGGCGGCCAGCCGCGCCCGCACGGCCTCATGCGCCGGACCCGCCGGGACATCCCCGCGATATGGCGGCGGTCCGAGCAGACCGAGGTCCTCGCGGAAGTAGAGCGCGACGCGGCCCGAGTTGCGCCCGAGCGCGCCGGCACCGATCCACACGACCTCGCCGGCGGCGCACAGCTGATCCATCCACGCCGGCGAGTACGCGCCGACCCGGCGCGGCAGCACGTCGCGCTCCCACACCTCGGCGGGCAGCGCCAGCCCCTGGAGGGGCACGAGCATCTCGCGCAGCCGGTCGACCCCGGCCCCGGACGCCGGGTGGCGGTCAACCCCCTGCCAGGCGGGCTCAAAGCGCGCCAGCTCGCGTGCCTCGGCGGGCTCGATCTCCTTGCGCAGCACCGCCAGCGACGCGCGCCGCAGGCGACGCAGCACCTCGGGATCACACCACTCGCGGTCAGACCCGCCGGGACGCAGCTCCCCCCGCACGAGGTCTCCCGAGCGCTCCAGCTCGCGGAGCGCCGCCGAGGCGTCGATGCCGTAGCGAGCGCGAACCTGCTCGGTGGTGAACGGACCGTGGGTGGCGGCGTAGCGGCGCAGCAGCCGGCGCAGCGCGTCGGGCACGTCCTCGAGAAACGCGGCGGGCAGCCCACCGGGCGGCGCGGCGCCGAGCGCGTCGCGGTACAGCCCGGCGTCGGCGGCGTCGATCCAGCGCTCCTCGCCGTTGAGGCGGATCCGGGCGGTCCGGCGCTCGCCGCGCAGGTCGTCGAGCATCGTCGCGGCGTCGAGACCGTCGAGCGACCGGGTGCTCGCCTCATCGAGGTTGAGATCGCCGATCCGGCGCAGCACGTCGAGCAGGCCGTCCCGGCCGGTGGCCCGCATCGAGTCCGACAGGCACTGCAGGTCGGACTCGACGCGCTCGAGCGCGCCGGGGTCGATGAGATCGCGCAGCTCCTCCTGGCCGAGCAGCTCGCGCAGCAGATCGCGGTCCAGCGACAACGCCGCCGCCCGACGCTCGGCGTTGGGCGTGTCGCCCTCGTACATGTAGGTCGCGACGTAGTCGAACAGCAGCGAGGAGGCGAACGGCGACGCGGTGGCGGTCTCGACCTCGACCAGCGTCAGCTCCCGCCGGTGGATCTGCGTCAGCAGTTCCACGAGGCCGGGGACATCGAGGACGTCGCGCAGGCACTCGCGATACGTCTCGAGGATCACGGGGAACTCCCCGTACTTCTTGGCCACCTCGAGCAGCGATTGGGACTTGAGCCGCTGCTGCCACAACGGGGTGCGCTTGCCGGGACGCGCGCGCGGAATGAGCAGCGCCCGGGCGGCGTTCTCCCGGAAGCGCGCGCCGAACAGCGCCGAGGCACCGAGCTCGGCGACGACGAGGTCCTCGATCTCGTCCGGCTCCAGCAGGACGAGATCGATCGAATCCCGCCCACCCAGCTCCTCGACGTCAGGAAGGTGGATGATGATCCCGTCGTCGGAGTAGATCGCGTCTGACTCGAGACCGACTTGATCGCGGATGCGGGCGCTGAGCGCGAGCGCCCACGCGGCGTGTACGCGCCCGCCGAACGGGCTGAGCACGCACAGTCGCCAGTCGCCGATCTCGTCGCGGAACCGCTCGATGACGATCGTCCGATCCGATGGGATCACGCGCGTCGCCCGCTGCTGCTCGGCGAGAAACTCGATCAAATTAGTTGCCGCGCGAGGGTCGAGGTCGTACTCGCGCTCGAGCACCTCCGCCGGTTGGTCGACGGCCCAGCGCGCGAACGCGCCGATCGCCTCCCCCAGCTCCCGTGGGCGCCCGAGTGTGTCGCCCTTCCAGAACGGCACCGCTCCCGGCAGCCCCGGCGCCGGCGTGACGATCACCCGGTCACGGCCGATCTCCTCGATGCGCCAGGTGCTCGCGCCGAGCAGAAACGTCTGCCCCGGTCGAGCCTCGTACACCATCTCCTCGTCCAGCTCGCCGACGCGACGGCCGTCGGGCAGCGTCACCAGGAACAGTCCGCGATCGGGAATCGTGCCCGCGTTGGTCACCGCGAGCTGGCGGGCGCCGGGACGGGCGCGGATCGTGCCCGCCACCCGGTCCCAGACGATCCGCGGGCGCAGCTCGGCGAACTCCGACGACGGGTAACGGCCGTCGAGCATGTCGAGCACGTTCTCCAGTTGAGTGCGCGGCAGCTCGGCGTAGGAGTGCGTGCGGGTGACGAGCGCGAACAGCGCGTCGACATCGACCGGCGCGTCATCCGGGGCCGCGGCGGCGATCGCCACGATCTGCTGGGCGAGCACGTCGAGGGCGTTGCGCGGCACGACGGTGGTCTCGATCTTCGCCTCGCGCATCCGGCGCGCCACCACCGCGCACTCGAGCAGGTCGGCGCG
>DATCFW010000403.1:0-3309 GCA_036509295.1 Solirubrobacteraceae bacterium
CCGTCAGATCATCGTGCCCACCGAGTCCGTCTCGGAGATGAAGGACAACCAGAAGATCACGGTCGAGAAGCGGACGATGCCCGGCTACGTGCTGGTGCAGATGGACCTCAACGAGGATTCGTGGTCACTGGTCAAGGGCACTCCTGGGGTGACCGGGTTCGTCGGCGCCTCCAACGAGCCGGTGCCGCTGACTCAGGCCGAGGTGGATCGGTTGCTGCACATGGAGCCGTTGGAGCGCCCGCGCAGCCGCGCTCAGTTCTCGATCGGCGAATCGGTCAAGGTCGTCTCCGGGCCGCTGTCTGACTTCTCGGGAGAAATATCCGAGGTCAACGAGGACGCGCAGCGCCTCAAGGTGCTGGTGTCTATCTTCGGTCGGGAGACTCCGGTCGAGGTCGGCTTCGACCAGGTCAAGAAGATTTAGAAGGGCCGCTGGCGCGGCCCCGTTTTTTCGCTCCCTATCGACACAGGTACATGGCTAAAAAGGTCCTCACTCAGATCAAGCTCCAGGCGGTTGGCGGATCGGCCAGCCCGGCGCCGCCCGTCGGGCCGGCGCTCGGCCAGCACGGCGTCAACATCATGGAGTTCGTCAAATCGTTCAACGCCCAGACCCAGGCCGACGCCGGCACGGTGATCCCGGTCGTAATCACGGTGTACGAGGATCGCTCGTTCACCTTCGTCACCAAGAGCCCGCCGGCCGCGATCCTGATCAAGCAGGCCCTGTCGCTGGACAAGGGCTCGGCCGAGCCCCATCGCGACAAGGTCGCCAAGATCACCCAGGCCCAGCTGCGAGCGATCGCCGAGAAGAAGATGTCCGACCTCAACGCCAATGACATCGACGCGGCGGCGAAGATCATCGCCGGCACCGCGCGCTCGATGGGCGTCGACGTGGTCTGACCCGGAACGTCAGGAGACACCGCAGATGCCCAAGCACGGTAAGGCCTACGCCGACGCCAAGCAGCGCTTCGATCGCAGCCGCGAGTACGAGCCCGCCGAGGCGATCGCGCTCGTCAAGCAGCTTGGCAGCGCCAAGTTCAACGAGTCAGTCGAGGTGCACGTCCGCACCGGGCTCAACGTCCGGCACGCCGACGAGCAGTTGCGCGGCACCATCGCGCTGCCCAACGGCCTGGGCAAGGAAGTGAAGATCGCCGTGTTCGCGCAGGGCGACAAGGCACGTGAGGCGCAGGAGGCCGGCGCCGACATCGTCGGCGGGGAGGACCTGGCCAAGCAGATCCAGGAGGGCTTCGACGACTTCGACATCGCGATCGCGACCCCGGACATGATGCCGATCGTCGGTCGCCTCGGGCGGATTCTCGGCCCGTCGGGCAAGATGCCGAACCCCAAGGTCGGCACGGTCACGATGGACGTCGCCAAGGCCGTCGGCGAGTCCAAGGCCGGCAAGGTGGAGTATCGCACCGATCGGACCGCGATCGTCCACCTGGTGATCGGCAAAACGGACTTCGAGGAACAGCAGCTGCTGGAGAACTACGCGGCGGTCATCGAAGAGCTCATCAAGGCCAAGCCGTCGGCGGCCAAGGGCCGGTACATCCGCTCGGTGACGTTCGCCAGCACGATGGGACCAGGCGTCAAGGTGGACCCGTCGCGAACCCGCGACATCGTCGAGGAGCCCGTCGCCGCCTGAGGAGCGCCGCGCCGCGTAGACTGATTGCCAACCCCCAGAGACGAAAGCCCAAGACTTCCGGCCGCCTGCGCGCGTAAGCCCGGAACAGGCGGACCGCTCGAAGCCAGCCGGCGTGTGACGCGCCGCGCGCATCTCCGACGCCCGCCGACCAGCGGGCGTTTCGTGTGTTGAGAGAGAGCGAAGCTATGAACAGAGACCAGAAGGCAGCAGTCGTCGAGGAGATCGCCGGCCACATCCAGTCATCGGAGGCGATCTTCGCCGTCGATTACCGCGGGATCTCGGTGTCGCAGGTGGCCGATCTGCGCTCCAGGCTGCGCGACGCCGACGCCCGGTTCCGCGTCGTCAAGAACTCGCTGTCCGAGCGCGCGGCCGACCAGGCCGGGATGGAGACGCTCAAGCCGCTGCTCGTCGGACCGACCGCACTGGCGTTCGTCAAGGGCGACGCCGCGCTCGCCGCCAAGGCGCTCAACGACGTCGCGCGCCAGCTCAACCTGCTCGAGTTCAAGGGCGGCGTGATGAACGGGTTGGCGCTGAGCGCCGACGAGGTTCGCTTCATCGCCCGCCTGCCCGCCCGCGACATCCTCAACGCCCAGCTCGTCGGGACGATCGCGGCGCCGCTCACCGGCCTGGTCCGCGGCCTCAACGCACTCATCTCCGGCCTGGCGATCCAGCTCCAGGCGATCGCGGACATGGACCCGCCCGTCCTCGTCGCCGGCGAGGCGCCCGCTCCGGCCGCCGTTGAGCCCGAGCCCGCCGCCGAGCCGGAGCCCGCTGCTGAGCCCGAGGCGGCTGCTGAGCCTGAGCCCGCTGCCGAGCCGGAGGCCGCTGCTGAGCCCGAGACGTCTGCCGAGCCGGAGGCTGCCGCGGCCGAGCCCGACGCCCCCGCGGCGCAGGAGTCGTCCCCATCTCAATCTGAAACCGAAACGCAAGCCGCGTCGGACGCGGCATCGTCCGACGAATAAGGAGGAAGCATGGCCACCAGCACTGAAGAGTGGATCGACGAGCTCAAGAAGATCTCCGTGCTCGAGCTCTCCGAGCGCATCAAGGCGCTCGAGGAGGCATTCGGCGTCTCCGCCACCGCGGTCGCCGCGCCGGCGCCGGCCGGTGCCGGCGGTGACGCGGCCGAGGCCGAGGAGGAGCAGACCGCCTTTGACGTCATCCTCACCGCCGCCGGTGAGAAGAAGATTCAGGTGATCAAGGTCGTCCGCGCTGCGACGGGCCTGGGTCTCAAGGAGGCCAAGGCGCTTGTCGACGAGGCCCCCAAGCCGGTCAAGGAGGGCATCGAGAAGGCCGAGGCCGAGAAGCTCAAGGCCGACCTCGAAGAGGCCGGCGGCTCCGTCGACCTCAAGTAGGGTCCGGCCGCTCTCAGAGCGGCTGCCGGCTGCCCCGGTGGCGGGGCCGCGCTGCGCAGGACTGAATACGACGCGCTCCGGGCTCGGGCCCGGGGCGCGTTGTGCGTTTGTAAGGCCCCTTCGAGATTTCTTCGCCCGCTCTGACGTTCGTGTTCGGGGCGGGTGGTGTCCTGTGCTCATGACCACTTCAGCTCAAACCCCGGACCGGCCCCACGCGCAGTCGCTGTTCATTGACCACCCGACGCACGGCATGGCTGCCAACCAGCCGTTCGCGGTCGACGCGTTCACGCTCGTCGATCACCGGACCCGCGAGCGGAC
>DATCFW010000404.1:0-20412 GCA_036509295.1 Solirubrobacteraceae bacterium
GACCACGTACTGGTTTGAGTCCAAGGATCACCTGCTGACCGCGGCGCTGGAGCTGGCCGCTGAGCGCGACACGACACGGCTGCTGCACTACGCCGCCGCGGTCGGTCGCAACGGCATCGATCCGATCGACGCCGTGATCCGCGCGATCACCGAATGCGACGACCCGGCGCGCGCCAATCACGGCTCGCTGATTGCCACCTTCGCCCTCCTGCTCGAGGCGGCCCGCCGGCCGGCGCTCCAGGAGATCGCCCGGCGTTGGACCGAGGCCTACCTGGTGACGCTCGCCCGGCTGCTGGAGAGCGCCGGCTCGAGCCACCCCCGCGAGGACGCCGAGCTGATGCTCGGCGCCGCCGACGGGATGCTCATCGAGCAGCTCGCGATCGGCGCCGACGAGGACCTCTCTCCGCGCCTGCGCCGGCTGGCCACGGCCCTGGTGGCGGCCCGATGAACGCCCTGCTCACCATGCTGCGCACCCGGCGGGCGGCGGCCACGTCGGCCGAACGCGGGCCCGAGCGTCCGATCGTCGTCCTCATCAGCGCCCTGCTCGGATTCGAATCGGCTATGTACTCGGCGGTCACGCCGGTGCTGCCCCACTACGCCCACGTGTTGCACGCGGCCAAGCCCGCTGTCGGCGTGCTCACCGCCGCCTACCCGGCCGGCATCGTGCCCGGCTCGCTGCTCGGCGCCTGGATCGCGCACCGCGCCGGCGTGCGGCGGACCTCGTTGATCGGGCTGCTGCTGTTCGCGGCGTCGATCGCCGCATTCGGATTCGGCACCGACATCGTCACCCTCGACACGCTGCGCTTCGTCCAGGGCACGGGCTGTGGCTTCATCTGGGGCGGCGGCCTCACCTGGGTCATCGCGGTCGCTCCCCGCGAGCGGCGCGGCGCGGTCCTCGGCTCGGTGTTCGCCGCGGCGATCTTCGGAACGCTATTGGGGCCGGTGCTCGGCACCCTGGCGGTGACCATCGGCACGCGTCCGGTGTTCCTCGTCGTCGGCGTCGTCTCTCTGGCGCTGGCCGTCTGGACGCTGCGCCACGACGAGCCCGCACCGTGGACGACCGGACCGGAGACCGACACGCCGCTGCGCGCCGCCATGCGCAGCCGCCGGATGCGGCTCGGCTCGTGGCTGATCCTGCTCGAGGCGGCGACGATCGGCGCCACCGGCACGTTGCTGCCGCTGCGCCTGGCCCGGTTCGGGGCCTCGGGGGTCATGATCGGGGCGACGTTCCTGGTCGCGTCGCTGGTGAGCACCCTGGTCGCCGGACCGATCGGCCGGACCGTCGATCGGCGCGGTGCGGGGCTGCTGCTGTGCGTTGGGCTCACCCTCACCGCGGTGCTGATGGCCCTGCTGCCGCTGCCCCAGACCGCCGTGCTGCTGGCGATCGTGAGCGTGATCGCCCTCGGCGGGCCGCTGACCGCCTACACGATCCCGGCGATGGCGATGATCACCGACGCCGCCGAGCAGGCGGGGATCCCGCTCGCGGTGGCGACGATGCTGCTCAACCTGGCGTGGGCGGTGGGCGAGACGATCGGCGCCCCCGCCGCCGCCAACCTGTCGCAGGCCACCAGCGACGCGGTGCCGCTGTTGCTGCTCTCGGCGATCATGGTCGTCACACTGTGGCCGGTGATCCGGGCGAGACTGAACGCGGCGTCGACCGAGCCGGCTGAGCCGGTGGGTGTGCCACCGGCGCAACCGCCGGCCACCGAGCGGCGCCCGCCGCGCCGCGCCCGGGACGACTCCGAGCGGATCCCCACCGCCATCAGATGACCCCGCCGGGAGCGTTCCCCGGCCTGCTCTCGCCACTCCAGGTTGGCCCCGTCTCGGTCCCCAACCGCGTCATCTCCACCTCGCACCAGACGAGCCTGGTGCACGACCATCTGCCGACCGATGACCTGCTCGCCTACCACGAGGCGCGGGCCCGCGGCGGCGTCGGGGCGATCTTCCTCGAAGCGACCGCCGTCCACCGGACCGGGCTGCTCACCGCCCACACGATCGGCGGCTTTGCACCGGAGATCGTGCCCGCCTACCGGCGGCTGTCCGAGCGGCTGCATCCGCACGGCACGCGCCTGTTCGTCCAACTGTTCCACGGCGGCCGCGAGCAGATCTCGGCGTCGCCCAAGGCGCCGGCAGTGGCGCCGTCCGCGGTCCCCAGCCTCCGGTTCAAGTCCGAGCCCCGCGCGCTCACCCTGAGAGAGATCGCCGAGCTCGTTGACGGCTACGCCACCGCCGCCGGCTACGCGGCGGACGGCGGAGTCGACGGCGTCGAGGTGTCGATGTCCCACGGCTACCTGCCGGCGCAGTTCCTCAGCCGTCTCAGCAACCGTCGCGGCGACGGCTACGACGGCCCGTTGCCCGCCCGGCTGCGCTTCGCCGTCGAGGTGCTGGAGGCCGTCCGCGACGCCGGCGCCGGGCGGATGGCCGTCGGCGTGCGACTGTCGGCCGATGAGCGCGTCGCCGGCGGGCTCGGCGTCGCCGCGAGCGCCGAGATCGCCGGCCGGCTCCAGGATGCCGGCCTCGTCGACTTCATCTCGCTCGTCCTCGGCCACTCGGCCTTCCCCGCCGCGTCGACCTGGATCGCTCCTCCCCCGCCCGTCCCCGCCGCTGCGATCGCCGATCCGGCGGCGGCGATCCGGGCCGCCGTCCCGCGGGCGACGATTCTGGCGACGACCCGGCTGGTCGACCTCGCTGCCGCCGAGCGGCTCGTCACCGCCGGCACCGCCGATCTCGTCGGCATGACCCGCGCGCTGATCGCCGATCCCGCGCTCATCGCCAAGACGGTGAGCGGCCGCGCCGACGAGGTGATCGAATGCGTCGGCTGCAACCAGGCGTGCATCGGCCACTACCACGCCGGGGTCCCGATCGGATGCGCCGTCAACGCCCGCACCGGCCGGGAGCGCACCCTCCGCCCGAGCCGCCCGAGCCCTCCGAGCCGCCCGAGCCGCCCGAGCAGCCCGAGCCAGGCGACGCGTCCGGACCGCGGTGGCGGCCCGGACGGCGCCCGCCGGGTGCTCGTCATCGGCGGCGGTCCCGCCGGGGCCGCCGCCGCGATCGAGGCGGCGCACGCGGGGGACGCCGTCACCCTCGTCGAGCGCGAGCCCGAGCTCGGCGGCCAGCTGCGCCTCGCCGGGCTGGCGCCGGCGCACGTGGAGCTGTGGGTGCGCTACCGGCGCTCCACCACGTCCCGGCTGCGCGCCGCCGGGGTCACGGTCCAGCTGGGAACCGAGGCGCGCGCCGAGCTGGCCGCGGACTTCGATCGGGTCGTGCTCGCCACTGGCGCCCGGCCGTACGCGCCCGATTTGATGAGGGCCCTGCACCCCACCCCCACGGAGACTCCGATCGTCCAGGCGTGGGACGCCATCCGGCAGCCGGAGATCATCGGCGGACCGGTCCTGATCGCCGATTGGGGCGGCGGCTGGGATGGGCTGGACGCCGCCGAGCGGTTGGCCGGCGCCGGGCACAAGGTGACGCTGGCGTGCGCCGCCACGGTCCCCGGCGAGACGCTGCACCAGTACCAGCGCAACCTGTATCTCCAGCGCCTCGATGACCTTCGGATCCGGATCCTGCACCACCACGAGCTCGTCTTCGCGCCCGACGCGGTGGCGCTGGCGCACGTCTTCAGCGGCCGGCGCGCGCCCCTGCCCGCGCACGCCACGCTCGTCCTCGCCCAGGGCCGCGTCCCAGCCGACGAGCTGTGGCACGAGCTGGAGTCGCACCCCGGCGCGGTGCGCGCCGGAGACGTGCTCGGCCCCCGAACGCTCGAGGAAGCGGTGCTGGAGGGCACAATGACGGCTGTGGTGTCAATCGGTGGGTGAGCGAATCGGCGGCCATGTCGTCGCCGAGAGCCTGGCGGCGCTGGGCGCGGAGGTGGCCTTCGGCGTCCCGGGCATCCATGCGCTGGCGATCTGGGAGGGGCTGCGCACCGGCCCGATCCGGGTGTACCCGGCCCGGACCGAGCTGGCGGCCGGATTCGCCGCGGACGGCTACGCCCGCAGCACCCGGCGGCCGGCGCCCCTGCTGCTGTCCACCGGGCCGGGCGCGCTCAACGCGCTCACCGCGGTGTTGGAGGCGGCGAGCTCGCACGTGCCGCTCGTCGCCATCTCCAGCCAGATCCCCGCCGACCTCATCGGCCGCGGCCGCGGCTACCTGCACGAGACCGCCGATCAGCTCGCGTCGTTCGCGCCGCTGGTCAAGTACGCCGCCCGCGCCCACAGCGCCGAGGCGATCCCCGGGCTGCTCGCGCAGGCGTGGCGGACGGCGCTCACGCCGCCGAGCGGTCCGACCTACGTCGAGATCCCCGTCGACCTGTTGCGGGCACCGGCCGCGGTGGCGGAGATCACGGCGCTGGAGGCGATGGTGGAGCGCCAATGCGCCCCGCTCGATCAGGTGGAGCTGGCGGCCGACGCGCTCGCCCACGCGCAGCGCCCGGTCATCTGGGCCGGCGGCGGCGTGATCCGGTCCGGCGCCGGCACCGAGCTGCGCGCGCTCGCCGAGCGGCTCGAGGCCCCGGTGGCGACCACCTACATGGGCAAGGGCGCGATCCCCGGTGACCATCCGCTGGCGGCCGGCAGCGGATGCGACGAGGCGGCGCTCCAGGAGCTGCTGGCCGACGCCGACGTGCTGCTGTGCGTCGGCACCGAGTTGGGCGCCGAGACGACCGCCCAGTACATGCTCGACCTCCGCGGCCAGGTGATCCACGTCGACGCCGCGCCCGAGCGGATCGGCGTCACCTACAGCGCGCTGCCGCTCGTCGGGGACGCCAAGCTGACGCTGATGGCGCTCGTATCCGAGCTGCACTTCCATCCCCGGCCGGACAGCGCGCCGCGGGTCGCCGCTATCCGCGCGCGGATCGGGGACGGCCTGGCCCAGCAGGGCCGGGGAACCGAGCTCGGCCTGCTGGCGACGATCGAGGCGGCGCTGCCCGCCGACGCGATCACCGTGTGGGACATGACGACCCTCGGCTACTGGGCCGCGCCGCATCTGCGCCTGCGGGCCGGACAGCAGTTCCTGTACCCGCTCGGGTCGGGAACGCTCGGCTACGCGTGGCCGGCGGCGCTGGGGGCGGCGATCGCCCACCCGCGGCGGCCGGTGCTGGCGGTGGTGGGAGACGGCGGTCTCCAGTACGCGCTGGGCGAGCTCGCCACCGCCGCCCAGCACGCGATCGGCGCGACGCTGCTCGTCGTCGATGACGGCGGCTACGGGATCCTCCGTGAGTATCAGCAGGATCAATTCGGCGAGACCACCGCCGTCGACCTGCCGGGGGCGGATGTCGCGGCGCTGATATCCGCGTCGGGGGTGGCGGTGCGCAGCGCGACGCCCGAGGACCTCGCCGAGCACCTCGCCTGGGCGCTTGACCAGGACGAGCCGTCCGCGGTGGTGCTCACCGTGAGGCTGTCCGCTGCGCGCCCGACGTCCTAGCCGTCAGGCCCCGGGCGCCGGGCACGCCGCCGCCGCCCGCTGCAGCTCCGCCAGGTCGCAGCCGAGCTCGAGCGACGCCGCCACCAGTGACATCGCCACGTACCGGTCGGGCGTGTGCTCGGCGTCGCCAAGGACCATGTGCACCGCGAGGCCGTCGGTGAGCGCCGAGAGCCGCAGGGCCACCTCGCTCGGGTCGCCCACGCTCCACTCGCCGATGTCACAGCCGTGGCGGACCACGTCGGCGATCGTCGCCCGCCACCGTTCGTGGAACCGGCGCTGGGCCGCGGCCGTCTCCGGGTGCCGGCGGGAGTACACCCACAGGTCCATCCACAACGGCCAGTCGCTGGTGCTCGAGCGCTGCAGCAGCCACGCGATCCGCTCGGTCCCCGTCTCCAGCTGCGCGAGCTCGGTGAGCAGCGGGTCATAGAACGCGTCGTCGGCGTCGGCGATCGCCTGGGCGAACAGCTGGTCCTTGGAGCCGAAGTAATAGACGACGCTGGTGGCGCTGATGCCGGCACGGGTGGCGACGTCGGCGAGGCGCACATTCCACAGGCCGCGCTCGCCGATCAACTGCACGGTCGTGGCCAGGATGTGTGGGCGCCGCACGTCGTCGAGACGGCGGCGCGGGCGCTCGTGTACGGTCCCGCGTGAAATGGTCATTTCAAGTGAGTATTTCAAATCGTGATTCCACGCGGGGTCCCGCGCTGAGCCGCCGCCCGCCCACGCTGAGCCCACGCCCGATCCACGCGCTGTTCGATCCCGCGTCGGTCGCGGTCCTCGGCGCCTCTGACGACCCGCGTAAGTGGGGCAACTGGCTCGCCGCGGGCGCCCTGCGCGGAGAGCCGTGCCGCCCGGCCTACCTCGTCAACCACCGCGCCGACACGGTCCTGGGCCGGCGGTCATACCGGTCGCTGGACGAGCTCCCCCAGCGGCCGGACCTCGTCGTCATCGCCGTACCCGCGGCAGCGGTGCCCGACGCCGTCGACGCCGCGCTCGCCGCCGGTGCCCGCGCGATCGTGATCATCACCGCCGGCAGCGGCGGGTACCGGGGCGGCGACCCCGCCTCCCGGGACGGCGCGCTCGCCGCCCGGGTGCGCGCCGCCGGCGCGGTGTTGCTCGGGCCCAACTGCCTCGGGGTGCTCGATTCGGGCCGGCGGCTCGAGCTCGTCCCCAACCCGCTGCCGGCGGGGTCGATCGGGCTCATCTCCCAGTCGGGCAACGTGGCGCTGGAGCTGGGGCTGCTGGCGGCGCGTGAGGGGCTCGGGTTCTCGCGCTTCGCGTCGCTCGGCAATCAGGCCGATCTCACCGCCACCGATCTCGTCCGCGAGCTCGCCGCTCACCCGGAGACGAAGCTGATCGCCGTCTACATCGAGGACTTCCGCGACGGTCGCGCGTTCGCGCGCGCGGCCGCTGACGCCGTCGCCGGCGGCACGCCGGTGGTGGCGCTGGCGATCGAGCGCGGCGACGCCAGTTCCCGTTCGGTCAGGTCGCACACCGGCGCCCTGGCTAGCGACGGGGCCGCGATCGACGCCGCGTTCGCCGCCGCCGGGATCGAGCGCGTCCGCACGCCGCGCGAGCTGGTCGACGCCGCGCACGTGCTGCTGCGCTGCCCGCCGGCCGACGGGCGGCGGATCGCGGTCCTCGCCGACGGCGGTGGCCACGGCAGCATCGCGGCATCGGTGGCCGGGCACGCCGGCCTCGAGCTGCCGGAGCTGACCGCCGAAACGGCAAGCGCCCTGCGCGACCGGCTGCCGGAGGCGGCCGGCGTCACCAATCCGGTGGACCTGGCCGGCGGCGCCGAGCGCGACGTCCACGCGTTTGACCGGATCGCCCGCGAGCTGCTCGCGTCGGGCGAGATCGACGGGCTGCTGATCACCGGCTACTTCGGCGGCTACGCCGAGTACGGGCCCGAGATGGCCGCGCAGGAGCTGCGCACCGCCGAGCTGATCGGGGCCGCGGTGACGGTGACCGGCCGCCCGGTCACCGTCCACACCATGTACCCGGGCGGCCCCGCGGCGCAGGCGCTGCGAGCCGCCGGCGTGCCGGTCTACGAATCCGTCGAGCAGGCGGCGGGCGCACTGGCGCGGCTGGCAGCGCGGGCGCGGTGGCGCCCGCATCCGGTGCCGTCGATCCCCCCGCCAGCCGATCCCGTCGCCGGCGACACCTACGACGCGGCCCGAGAGCTGCTGGCCGCCGCCGGCATCACCTTCGTGCCCCAGCGGACCGTCGCCACCGCGGAGCGGGCGCTCGCCGCCGCCGGCGAGATCGGCTACCCGGTCGCCCTCAAGGCCCTCGTGCGGGTGCACAAGTCCGACGCCGGCGGGGTCGTGCTGGGCATCGCCGGCGACGCCGCGCTCGCCGCCGCGTACGCCGACCTGCACGAGCGGCTCGCGCCCGCCGCGTGCTCGGTGGAACGGATGGCGCCACTCACCGACGGCGTCGAGCTGCTGATCGGCGCCAGGTCAGACGCCCGCTTCGGCCCGGTCGCCCTGGCCGGCAGTGGCGGCGTCTACGCCGAGATCCTGCGCGACACGCAGGTCGCGCTGGCCCCCGTGAGCGAGGCGCAGGCCGCGGCGATGCTGGGCTGCCTGCGAGCCGCGCCGCTGCTGGCCGGCGCCCGGGGACGTCCTCGCGTGGACGTTGCCGCCGCCGCAGCGTGCCTGGCCGCGGTGTCGCGAGTCGCCGCCGCGCACCCCGAGGTGGCCGAGATCGAGATCAACCCGCTGCTCGTCACCCCCGCCGGAGCGGTCGCCCTCGACGCCCGGATCATCCCCGCATCAACCCCATCACAGGAGCGAGAGAGTGCAGTTCACCTACACCACTGACCAGCTCGCGCTGCGCGAGCGGGCGAGCCGGCTCGCCGACGCGATCATCCCCTACGAGGAGCCGTGCGAGGTCGGCCGCGGGCTGCCCGACTCGTCGCTGAGCGAGATCCGCGAGCTCACCGTCCAGGCCCGGCTCAACGCGATCAACATGCCCGTGGAGTGGGGCGGCCAGGGTCTGTCGATTCTTGATCAGGTGATCGTCCAGGAGCGCCTCGGTCAGCTCACCAACGCGCTGTGGGATGCCGTGTGGCGACCGGCCAACGCGCTGCGTCACTGCACCGGGCAGCAGCGCGAGCGCTTTCTCATCCCGGCGATCCGGGGCGAGCGACGCGACTGCTTCGCCGTCACCGAGGAGAAGGCGGGCTCCGATCCGTCGCTGATCGAGACGACCGCCCGCCGTGACGGCGACGGCTTCCGCATCCGCGGTGAGAAGTGGTTCGTGACCGTCGGCGACGTCGCCGACTTCCTCATCGTCCAGGCGCTGGTCGGCACCGAGCGCGCCCCGACGCTGTTCCTGGTTGACAAGGACCAGGACGGCGTGGCGGTCAAGCGGACGCCCGCTTACATGCACACGTTCGTGTTCGAGCACCCCGAGTTCACGTTCGACGACGTGCGCGTCGACGCCGATCAGGTGCTCGGCGAGATCGGCGGCGGGTATGAGCTGACCCGGGAATGGTTCGTCGAGGAGCGGCTGATGATCGCCGCCCGCGCCACCGGGGCGGCCGAGCGCGCGCTGACGCTCGCGTCGGAGTGGGCCAACCAGCGGGTTCAATCAGGCGCGGTGATCGCGTCGCATCAGCTGATCGGGGCGATGATCGCCGACAGCGTGTGCGACATCGCCCTGTGCCGGACGCTCACCCATCAGGTGGCGTGGGAGGCCGACGCCGGGCTCTCCCCCAAGCTGCTGCACGCCAAGGCGGCGATGGTCAAGCTCACCGCGTCGGAGGCGGCCGGGCGGGTGATCGACCGCGCGGTGCAGATCTTCGGCGGGCGCGGTTACATGCGGGAGAACCCGGTCGAGCGGCTGTACCGCGAGATTCGGGTGGACCGGATCTGGGAGGGCACCTCGGAGATCCAGCGGATGATCATCGCCAACGAGGTGTCCAAGCGCGGCCTCGATCAGCTGCTGAGCTACGGCACCCATGCCGCCGCGGGCGCGAACGGCCTCGCCGCCGCGGCGGAGCCGGCCGCCCATGCCTGATCTCACCGACGAGCAGCGCGATATCCAGCGCGTGTGCCGCGAGTTCGCGGCCCGGGAGATCCGCCCCATCTCGCTCGCCGTGGACGAGGCCGACACCGAGGTTCCGCTCGCGATCTGGCGGCAGGCGGCGGGGCTCGGCCTCACCAGCTTCATGCTGCCCGAGGCCTACGGCGGCGCCGGCATGACCGACTGCCTCACCGGCTGCCTCGTCCAGGAGGAGCTGTCGCATGGCTGCAGCGGGATCGGGAACCTGATCACGTCCAATGGTTTCTTCGCCGAGCCGATCCTCGCCCTCGGCAGCGAGGCGCAGAGGCGCCGGTGGCTGGAACCGCTGGCCGGCGAGAATCCGCCGATGACCGCCCTGGCGATCACCGAGCCCCAGAGCGGCTCGGACGCCGCGTCGATCCGGACCCACGCCCGCCGGGTCGATGGGGGCTACATCCTGTCGGGTCAGAAGGCGTGGATCTCCAACGGCGGCGTGGCGCGGTTCTACGTCATCTTCGCGACGGTCGCGCCCGGCACCGGCCACCGCGGGATCACCGCGTTCGTCGTCCACGACGACGACCCCGGCCTCACCTGCGGACCGCCGATCCGCAAGGTCGGGCAGCGGGCGATCCTCAACTGCGAACTGTTCCTGGACGACGTGTTCGTCGCCGAGGACCGGCGGCTCGGCGAGGAGGGACAGGGGTTCAGCGGGCTGATGCACACGTTCGATCGCTCGCGGGTGACGCTGGCGGCATCGGCGACCGGGCTGGCCCGCGCGGCGCTCGAGTACGCCGTCGCCTACGCGAAGGAGCGCGAGCAGTTCGGCAAGCCGATCGCCGAGCACCAGGCGGTCGCCTTCCGGCTCGCCGACATGGCGGTGCGCGTCGACGCGTCGCGGCTACTCACCTGGCGTGCGGCAGAGCTGCTCGACCGCGGCGAGCGCGCGACCACGCAAGCGGCAATGGCCAAACTCCACGCCTCCGAGACGGCGATGTGGTGTGCCTGGGCGGCGGTGCAGACGCTCGGCGGCTGGGGCTACTCCCGCGAGTATCCGGTGCAGAAGTGGATGCGCGACGCCAAGCTCGAGGAGATCGAGGAGGGCACCTCGGATATCCAGCGGCTCGTCATCTCCCGCGGCCTGCTGCGGTGAACGGCCCCGCCCCGGGGCCGGCTCCAGGGAGTGCGCGGCGGTGCGCGGGGGCGCGGCGGTAACGGCCGGTTGCGGCGGCTCCGGTAGTAGCCGCCGCCACCGCTCACGGCGTCTGGGAGTCCCTAGCGTCCGCGGTGGTGACCGCCCCGGTCGTGGCCGCGGTCGTGGCCGCGGCCGCGGCCGTGGCCGTGGCCGTGACCGTGACCGTGGTGGCGATCGGCGATCCGGTACTCGTAGGGCAACGGCACGAGCTCGCCGGCCACGGTGCCGACGGTGTCGAACTCGTCGACGTAGAGGGTGCCTCGCACCACGTCACCGGGATGACCCGACGGGGTAATCGTCGCCGTCATCGTTCCGCTCTGACCGGGGGCCAACAGGACCGGCGAGGCGGCGCCGGCGTTCGGGTCGACCGCCTGAGCCTCGATGTCGCCGGTCGACGTCGTGACCGTCGAGTCAAAGCCGCGCGTCCGCGCGACCAGGCCGAAGTTCGCGGTCGCGGCCGGCGCCGGCCCGCTGAACGGACCGAGCTCGTCCGGAGCGATGTCCCACTCCCCCGGGGTCGCAGTCCCACTGAAATAGCCGGCGGCGACGTGACCTGAGCGGATCGCGCTCAGGTCCGGATCACCGCCCGCCCAGCCCCAGTCGAACGTCATCGGCTCAGTGGACTCGCCAAACGCCGCGACCCCGTCAGTCTCGGTCGGCATGAGGAAGATCGGCGGGTTCACCCCGGCGATCGGCAGCGTGACGTTCCGCGCCGGGGCGTTGGAGAACGCGAGCAGCGACAGGATCTCGCGCTCATCGGTCCGGGGATCGAGAAACACGTTCTGGAAGCCCGGGCCGTTGTTCGTCACCTGCACGGTGACGTTCGTCGCCTGGCCCGGCGTCAGCTGCGTCTGACTGCTGTCGGGCAGGCCGGTCGCGGTGACCGGCGGGGGCGCGAAGCCGATCTGCCCGGTGTAGGGGATCGAGAGCACATCGCCGCCGACCGGGTTGTTCGTGTTGAGCACGAACCGCCAGCGGCCGGGCTGCGGGTTCAGCGTGAACGCCTCGAGGCCGCCCCCGGCGTACTCGGCAGCGCCGGAGAAGAACAGGTTGTTCCCCTCGGTGACTTCCTGGCCGGTGGGCGAGATGAGAACCCCGCTGACGCCTCCGGCCGGGATCGTACCGAACGCGAGCGAGACGGTGAGCTCGGGTTGGCCCGGCGGAACCTGGAAGTCATACGTGTTCAGCTGTGCCGGCGACCCGGCGCGGCCGTTGCCGCCGAACAGGGTGCCGCTGAACTGACCGCCGGCGGAGGTCGTCGGCACGAGCGATCGCAGCACGATCGGCACCACCGATGTGGTGCCGGCGTCGGAGCTGAAGACGAGATCCTGGCTCGTGTCGCCGCCGGTGCTCGGGAAGCTCGAGCTGACCTGGAACGTCGCGGATTGGCCCGGCGCCAGCGTCATCGACTGCGGTGAAACGGTATCGGCGGCGGTGAGGTTCTGCGCCGTCGCCTGCCACTGCACCGGACCCTGGAACGTGCCGTCGCGCCGGAAGATGATCCCCGTCCATGTGCCGGCCTGCGGCTCGGCCACGTCCACCTCCCCGTGGTCGCCGCCGCCTTGCGGGCGCGTGAAGGCCGCCATCTTGCCGCTCGGATCGATGAGCGTGAGCCCGACGCGGGAGCTCGGATCGGTCCACGCCAGGGTCGTGTCGAGGCGGTCGGTGTTCGCCGGCACCTGGAAGTGGATCTGCTCATACGGAACGGTGTTCCCGAACTGATCGACGAACGTGAGGCTCGTCGAGTCCAGCGTCACCGCGCCGTTTTGCGTGTCGGTCGCCGCGCCGAGTTGGCGCACAGCGCCGCTGACCGTCTGCGGCGTGCTGCCGACGTTCGTGACCTCGACGTCACGCTGGAACGGGCTGCCGGCGTCACCGCTGAGATCGAGTTGCGTCGGGCCGACGAGCAGGTTGTGACCGGTCGCCTGGCCGGAATGCCCGAGCGCCTCGGCGGCCTGGACCGCCGCCAGCGTGTTGAGCTCTCCGGCGCCCTGCTCGAACGACGGCGCGTGCAGGTCGGTGGCGGTGCTCGTCAGCAGCCGGCGGACGAGCGCCGGTGACGGCGTCGCTCCGTCGTGCGTCTGGCGGTAAGCCTGGATGACGAGCGCGGCGCCTCCCGCGATCAGCGGCGCCGACTCGCTCGTGCCGCCGAAGCTCTCCAGGTTGGTCGGCTGGTTGGCGTAGTTGACGCAGCCGGTGTACATCGTCGTGTCCGTGCTGCACAGCGCCCAGTTAGCCTCGCCCGGCGCCACCAGGTCGAGCGCGCGGCCGCCCTGGGTGATGCCCGCGGACTCGATCGAGGAGATGTTGTCGCTCTCCCACCCCCCCGTCATATTCTTAGTGAACTGGTACCCGTACTGGGTGCCCTGGGCGTAGTTCTGGAAGGTCGTGCTCGCGCCGGCGGCGATCACCGACGGATCGCTCGAGGCGGAGCTGGGGCTGGCCTGCACCCCGGCGTCACCGCTGCTCTCGACGACGGTGACCCCGTCGGCCACCGCCTGCTCGTTGAACAGCCGGGTCAGATCCTGGGTGGTATCCGGGATCGGATAACCGCCGAACGACTCGCTGATCACATTGGGGTGATCCTGGTACAGGGCGTAGTCGAGACCCTGGAGGATGACCGAGTTAAATGCGGAGTCGGTGTTCCCGAACACCTTGATGGCGATCAGCGACGCGCCGGGGGCGACCCCACGCACCTTGATCGTGCAGCCGGGCGGCAGGGGGTGCGCCGGGTTGACGAACTGCGAGATGTCATACGTCGCTTTGCCCTGGGCGGCGATCGAGCTCGCATCGCCGAACGCCTCGAGCGAGTTCGACGGGGCGCCGGTTCCCTCGCCGCTGAAGTCCTTGTAGTCGGTGATCACGCGCGAGCCGTCGGGCCGGATGAGGTCCGGATTGTTGACGTCCAGCCCGTCGGCGAAGAACGCCACCTTCACGCCCGCGCCGGTGGCCAGATTCTGCGCCTGGGGAGTCGACGGATCCGCGTAGGCGGTGTGCGTCGTCTGCAGCGCCTCGGGCTCGAGCAGTGGTTGGCTCGGGTCGGCCGGGCACACCTGCTGCGAGCCCGACGGGGTCGCGGTCTGGCCCTTGATGCCGGTGCTGACCGGCGAGGTGTCGGGAACGGGCAGCTTGACGATCGTGTCGGGAACGACGGCCTGCACCTGCGCGCTGCCGAGCAGAGCGCTGCGCTCGGCGGCCGAGACGTCGGCAGCGAACGCGTTGAGGGCGTGGTAGCGCTTGTAGACGAAGCCGCCGGAACGCGACACGTCATTCTCGATCGCGGCGTCGCCGGTCGCCTCGGCGCTGATCCGGGCGCGCACGTGCGCGTGGGTCGCCGGGAGCGACTTGAGCTGGTTGCGCAACACGACGATCACCCGGGTGCGGACCTGCTTGCTCCCCGCGAGCACCCGCTTGGCCGTCAGCCCGCGGTCACGCGGTCGGACGTACCGATGGCTGACAGTGGTGCGGCGGAGCTCAACGCGCCGCGCGCGATGCCCGGACTTCGCGCTGGCGGCGCCGATGGCGACGAGCGACAGTGCGACCAGAGCGAGCGCGACGACTACAGCCCGACGTGTACTTCCAGACATGGACGTATCCCTTGTGGCAAGTGGACCCAGACCGCCTCCGATTTCCGGCAGCCTAGCTGTGGGATCGACACCGCGCAAGACCGGACCGGACAACCGTCCAGGCAGGATTGGAGAGGTCCTGCGAGCCTTCGGTAGCCTCGCCGCGACGCGGGTGCGTCAGCCCTGCACCGACTCCTCGGTGACGTCGCGCGCGACGAGGGCCGCGTAGGCGCCGCCGCGCTCGAGCAGCTCCTCGTGCGTGCCGCGCTCGACGATCCGGCCCTTGTCGAGCACGACGATCTGATCGGCGTCCCGCACCGTCGAAAGTCGGTGGGCGATGGTGATGGTGGTGCGTCCCTCGGCCAGGCGCTCGAGCTCGGCCTGCACGGCGTACTCGGTCTGGGTGTCCAGTGAGCTGGTCGCCTCGTCGAGCACCAGCACCGGCGGGTTGCGCAGCACCGTCCGCGCGATCGCCATCCGCTGCTTCTCGCCGCCGGAGAAGCGGTAGCCGCGCTCGCCGACAACGGTGTCATAACCCTCGGGCAGCGACGCGATCAGGTCGTGGATCCGCGCCGTACGCGCCGCGTCCTCGATCTCGGCGTCGGTCGCCTCGGGCCGCGCGAAGCGCAGGTTCTCGCGCACGCTGGAATGAAACAGGTAGGTCTCCTGCGAGACGACCCCAACGGTCGCCGCCAGCGACGCCAGCGACACCTGCCGCAGGTCGACGCCGTCGATCGTCACCCGGCCCTCCTGGGGCTCGTACAGCCGCGCGACGAGATAGCCGAACGTCGTCTTGCCCGAGCCGGTCTCCCCCACGATCGCCGTGCGGGTCCCGGCGGGAATGTCGACATCGACGTGGCGCAGCGTCCAGTCAGACCCTTCGCCCCCGTCGGCGCTTCCGTACCGGAAGGACACGTCCTGGAGCCTCACCTCGCCGAGCATCTCGGCGGGTCGCAGCACGACCGGTTCGTCGGCCTCGACGATGTCGATCGGCAGGTCGAGGTACTCGAAGATCCGGTCGAACAGCGCCAGCGACGCTCCCATGTCGGCCTGGACCCCGAGCAGGGAGTTGATCGGGAACAGCAGCCGGGTCTGGAGCGTCGTAAACGCGACGACGGTGCCGACGGTGATGGAGCTGCCAATGAACGACTGCCCGGCCAGCCAATAGATGACGGCCGGCTGGGCGGCGAAGACGAACTGGATCGTCGCCATCATCCACCGTCCGGCCATCCGGCTGCGGACCTCGAGGTCGGCGATCTCCTTGGACTCCCGGGTGAACCGGGCGGCGAGGTCCTCGCCGCGGCCCATCGTCTTGCCGAGCAGGATCCCCGACACCGACAGGGACTCGCCGACGAGCGCGGAGATGTCCGCCAGGCGCTTCTGCTGCTCGGTGGTGATCTTGCGGCGGATCCGCCCGACGCGACGGGTCATCCACACCGACGGCGGCACGAACACGAGCGAGAACAGCGCCAGGCGCCAGTCGAGCAGGCACATCGCCACCAGCGCCGCCAGCACCGTCGTGACGTTGGAGGCGATCGTCGTCGCCGTTGTGGTGACAACGCTGTCCAGGCCGCCGATGTCGTTCGCGATGCGGGACTGGATCTCCCCCGTCCGCGTCCGGGTGAAGAACGCCAGCGACATCCGCTGCAGCCGTCGGTACACGGCGGCCCGGAGATCGTGCATGACTCGCTGCCCGACGACGTTGGACATGTACGTCTGCCATACGCCGGTCGCGTTGGAGAAGATCGCGATGCCGATCATCCCCAGCACCGTCTCGGTGAGGACGGTCCCGTTGTGCTTGAAGATCCCGTTGTCGAGCGCCGAGCGCAGCAGGAACGGGTTGAGGATGCTCACCCCCGCCGAGATGATGATGATCACCAGCACGGCGAACAGCCGCGTCCGATAGGGCCTGAACAGCGCCAGGATCCGGCGGCCGTCGCGTTGACGCGTCGGATCCAGCAGCGGCGGCGGCTTGGCGCCCGGCCCGCGCAGCGCCCGCATCGCGCCCGGCGACGCCCCGTTGGAAGCGGCTAATCCTCGATGACCGGCGCTCATGTTCTCTTCTCATCGTAGGCGGCGGCGATCGCCGGCCGTGCACTACTGTGTCGGTCCATGAACGACGACTGGCGGCTGCGGATCGTGACGACGGAATCCGGGCTCACGCACCGGCTCAGCCAGACACTCACTTCCGAGAAGCTCGAGCACGACCTCGAGAGCTCGTTCCACGACCGGATCGTCGTCTCCATCGATGGTCCCGAGCTGTTCTGTTACGCGGGCACGCGCGAGCAGGCAGAGGGAGTGCAGCGTCTGGTGCGCCAGTTGGCCGAGCAGCACGGTTGGGATCTCGACGTCGAGCTGGCCCACTGGCATCCGGTCGCCGAGGAGTGGGAGGACCCCGCCGAGCCCCTCCCGACGGACGCCGCCGGCACCGCGGTCGAGCAGGGCGAGCGGATCGCCGAGGAACGCCAGCAGTCGGGCGAGGAGGGGTACCCGAAGTTCGAGGTGCGGGTGCAGTGCGCCGGGCACGCCGAGGCGGCCGCCCTGGCGCAGAAGCTCACGACGGAGGGCATCCCGCACGTTCATCGCTGGAGCTATTTGCTCGTCGGCGCCAACGACGAGGACAGCGCCGACGCGCTCGCGCAGCGGCTGCGCGCCGAGGCGCCAGCCGGCAGCACCGTGACCGCCGAGCTCAACGGGCGATTCGTGTACGACAACCGTCCCTGGAGCCCGTTCTCGCTGCTCGGCGGCATGGCCGGTTGACCGGCCGCGCCGCGCCGCACTGACAGCGCTCGACCGGAACTTTGCAGTACGCGGCGCATTCGCGATACTGCGGCCGGTGCGTGAGGATCCCCACAGCAACGAGGCGGACGGCCGGCCGGCCCCCGCGCCCGCCCCGAGGGTGCCGCTCCGCGAGCCCGAGCACGACCCGCGCCTGGGGACGAGCTCGTTTCCGCCGATCGCCGAGTACGCGTTCTTGTCGGACTGCGAGACGGTGGCGCTCGTCGCCCCGTCGGGCGCGATCGAGTGGATGTGCCTGCCCCGGGTCGACTCGCCGAGCATCTTCGGGGCGCTGCTGGACCGCGACGCCGGTTCGTTCCGGGTCGGTCCGGACGGCGCCACCGTCCCCGCCGCCCGGCGCTACCTGCCGGGGACGATGGTGCTGGAGACGAGTTGGGGCACGGGCTCGGGGTGGATCGTCGTCCGCGACGTGCTGCTGGTCGGCAATTGGCACCACGAACACGACCGCTCTCACACCCACCGCCGCGCCCCCACCGACTACGACGCCGACCACGTGCTGCTGCGGACGGTGCGCTGCGTCAATGGCAACGTCCAGCTCCTGCTCGACTGCGAGCCCAAGTTCGACTACGGCCGCCAGCCGGCGCGGTGGCGATACAGCGGTGACGGCTACAGCCAGGGGGTCGCCTCGAGTGAGGACGGCACCGTCGAGCTGACGCTCACCACCGACCTGCGGCTCGGCTTCGAGGGCTCCCGGGCGACTGCCCGCCACATGATGCGCGAGGGCGAGGTCGTCTACTGCGCCCTGTCGTGGTCAGAGCACGCTCCGCCCAAGGACATCGAGGAAGCGTATGAGCGGCTGGTGTGGACGGCGCACCACTGGCAGCACTGGCTCGATCGCGGCACATTCCCCGATCATCCGTGGCGGACCTTCCTGCAGCGCTCAGCCCTCACGCTCAAGGGCCTCACCTATGCCCCCAGCGGCGCCCTGCTCGCCGCCGCGACGACGTCGCTGCCCGAGACGCCGCAGGGCGAGCGCAACTGGGACTATCGCTACAGCTGGATCCGCGACTCGACCTTCATGCTGTGGGCGCTGCTGTCGCTCGGCTTCGAGTGGGAGGCCAACGACTTCTTCTATTTCATCGCTGACGTCGCCTCCGGCGACGAGAAGCTCCAGGTGATGTACGGCCTCGACGGCGAGCGCAAGCTCGACGAGTTCATCCTCGAGCACCTCGAAGGCTATGAGCGCGCCCGGCCGGTGCGGATCGGGAACGCCGCCTACGAGCAGGACCAGCACGACGTGTGGGGGGCGCTGCTGGACTCCGTCTACCTGCACACGCGGTCCCGGGATTCGCTCGACGATCGTGTCTGGCGCATGCTGTCGCGCCAGGTCGAGCAGGCCATCGAGCACTGGCGCGAGCCGGACCGCGGGATCTGGGAGGTCCGCGGCGAGCCTAAGCACTTCACCTCGTCGAAGGTGTTCTGCTGGGTCGCGTGCGATCGCGGCGCCCGGCTGGCCGAGCTGCGCGAGGACTTCACCCGCGCCAAGCGCTGGCGCGAGGCCGCCGAGGAGATCAAGGCCGACGTGCTCGAGCACGGGGTCGACCAGCGCGGCGTGTTCGTCCAGCACTACGACACCGAGGCGCTCGATGCCGCCCTCCTGCTGCTGCCGTTGATGCGCTTCCTGCCGGCCGATGACGAGCGGATCCGCGCCACCGTGTTCGCCATCGCCGACGAGCTGACCGAGAGCGGCCTGGTGCTCCGCTACCGGACCGAGGAGACCGATGACGGCCTCGAGGGCAAGGAGGGGACGTTCCTCATCTGCTCGTTCTGGCTGGTGTCGGCGCTGTGCGAGATCGGGGAGCTCGACCGGGCGCGCTCACTGTGCGAGCGGCTGCTCGGCTACGCCAGCCCGCTCGGGCTCTATGCCGAGGAGATCGACCCGCAGACCGGCCGCCACCTCGGCAATTTCCCGCAGGCGTTTACGCACCTGGCACTGATCAACGCCGTCATGCACGTCATCCGAGCCGACGAGGACGAAGCCGTGGTCCGGGCGCCGTGGTCGGAGTGATGTAGTGGTCTAGCCGGCGTGGCCGCTCGGGGGCGCCGCCCTCGGGCCCAGTGTGACCGGCAGCGTCTTGAGCTGGTTGATGAAACCGGACTCGACAAACGTCCCGCGGCCGGCCAGCTCCATCTCCGGGTAGCGCGCCAGCGTCTCCTCGAACATGATCGTGAGCTCGAGCCGGGCCAGCGCGGCGCCGAGGCAGAAGTGCCGGCCGCCGGCGCCGAACGCCTGGTGCTCGGGATTGCGGCGCACGTCGAATCGGTCGGGGTCGGGGTACCGGCGCTCGTCGCGGTTGGAGGCGACGTACCACATCACGACCTTGTCGCCGGCGCTGATCCGCTGTCCGGCCACCTCGGTGTCGCAGGTGGCGGTCCGGCGGAAGTGGGCGAACGCCGGGAACATCCGCAGCGACTCCTCCACCGCGCCGGGGATCAGCGACGGGTCCTCGAGCAGACTGGCGCGCTCGGCGGGATCCTCCATGAGCGCCCGCATGCCACTGCAGTAGGTGGCCTTGGTGCTGTCATTGCCGGCGGCGACCAGCAGGAAGAAGCCCATCACGATCTCGTGCTCCTCGAGCTTCTGACCGTCGATCTCGGCGTTGACCAGGACGCTCGTCAGGTCGTCGGTGGGATTCTCCCGGCGCGCGGCGATCATCTCCGAGCAGCGGCGGAAGATCTCCGGGATCTCGTTGGCCATGATGCTCTCCAGACCCTCGGGGGCGAGGTCCGGGTCGCCGGCGGCCAGCGACGTGTTCATCAGCCGCGCCCACACGGCGTCGTCCTGCGGCGGGATGCCCATGAAGCTTCCGATCACCCGCGAGACGATCGGCTGGGCGACGTCGGTCACCAGATCGCAGGTGAGGCGGTCCTTCAGACGATCGAGCACGTCGATCACGATCTGCCGGATGGCGTCCTCGTGGGCGGCGATCCGCCGCGGCGTGAACCCGGCCTGGAACAGCATCTTCAGCCGGTCGTGCTTGGGCGGGTCCATCCCGATGAACATCGCCTGCATGAGCTCCAGGAACAGATCGCTGACCGCGGTGATCCCCATCGCCGAGCTGAACGTCCGCCAGTCGCGGCTCACCGTGTGGACGTCCTCGGGCCGGGTGATCGACCAGTACCCATCCTCTTCGGGGTACTCGGGCACCCGCGGGGTCCAGTGCACCGGGCACTCGGTGCGCAGGCGGGCGAACAGCTCGTGCGGCGGGCCGTCGAGCCAGTGCTCGCGGTCGATGACGAGCACCTGATCAATGCTGGTTGATGTCACCGTCTCCTCCTGACCGGCCGATGGACCGGCGCGGATCATACTGGCTGGCTGGCTGGCCAGCCTGGATCGGCCCCGGGGTTGCGGTGGTCGCGGCCGGGGCGGATCGGCCCGGGGTTGCGGTGGTCGCGGCCGGGGCGGATCGGCCCGGGGTTGCGGTG
>DATCFW010000405.1:0-4264 GCA_036509295.1 Solirubrobacteraceae bacterium
CGGGGCGCTCAGCAGCGCGAAGCCGCCGCCCATGCAGAAGCCGATGATCCCGATGCGCAGGTGCAGTCGGCGCGCTCGCTCAGCCAGTGACGAGCGCGCGTCCATCACCACGACCACGCCGGGCCACGGGCCCTGGCCCCGGGGATGGGCGACGTAGGCCTTGAGCTCACGGGTGTCGGCCGGGTGGTACGTGACGTCGGGCATGAGCGGAATCCTCTCGTGGGGCGGTCCCGCTCGTAGTGCTACCCGGAAGGCGGCTCGAGACCCTCGTCGCGGGCCAGCGAGGCGCCGATTCGCTTGGCCAGCCGCGGTGTGGCCAGGATGATCACGAGCCCGATCGCCAGCCAGATGCCGACGACGAGCGGGAAGCGGCTGTACGGGAACACCTGCCCGGTCACGTTCTTGTAGATCGTGTAGCCCAGGAACAGGATGCCGAGGATCGGGATCGCGATCTCGTACAGCGGGGCGCGCCCCGCACGGATGAACAGGTAGCTGATCGCGCCGACGTTGGTGACCATGTAGGCAACCAGCAGGGACAGCACGCCGAGCGTGCCGGGATAGAAGAACGCGTTGACGGCCGACACGTTCGCGATCCGCTGGACGATGATCGCGCCGACGCCGATGATCAGCACCACCACGAGCGCTCCGGCGCGGGCGCACCGGTCCGGGTCGAGGTTCGGCCGAGCGTGGGGGCGAAGCGGGTCTCGCGACTGAGCGCGAACAGGACCCGCGCGCCGGCGGTGGCGGCGCCAAGCCCGCTGGCGAACGCGCTCACGGTGGCGCCGGCGTTGATGAGATCGGACATCCACGATCCGACGTAGCTGCGGGCCAGGTCGCCGAGCGGCGCCGCCGAGCCGGAGAACGTCTTCGCGCCGGCGGCGGTGGCGCCGAAGCCCCACGTCTGGATGAGGATGCAGAGGATGTAGAAGATGCCCGAGCCGATCACGGCGTTGCGGATCGCCCGCGGGATCTCCCGCCGCGGGTTGTCGGTCTCCTCGCCCAGCGAGGCGGCGCCCTCGAAGCCGGCAAATGACAAAAAGCCGAACACGGCGGCGCCGCCCACCGCGGACAGCGACGTCCCACTGGGGATCTTGAACGCATCGATGCTGATCGTCTGGCCGTGCGGGGACGAGCCCGTGATCAGCTTGACCACGATGACGATCATGAGGATCACGATCAGCGTCACCGAGATGCCCTCCATGCCCAGCAGCGACCGGGTCGCGACCTTGATGTCACCGAACGCGAGGATCGCGATGATGACCGCGGCGAACGCGGCGATCACCACGTAGTCGGCCCCGTCCCAGAGGCCCGTGCCCTTGAAGAACGCGACCCCGAACGTGCCGGCCTCAGCGGTGCTCGCGCAGGTGAAGGCAAGGTAGGTCCCGAGCAGCGCCCAGCCGGAGAAGAATCCGGCCTGCGGCCCGAGCGTGACCCCGGCGAGCGCGAACACCGACCCGGCGTGGCTTGAAGTACCGCGAGAGGCGGATCACCGCGTAGGAGACGAGCAGCACTCCGACGGTGGCGAAGATGAACGCCAGCGGCACCGCGCGTCCGATCAGGCCGGCGGGGGCGGGCCCGTTGAGCGCCATCGCCGCGGTCGGCGCCATGATCGCAATCGACAGCGCGATCGCCTCCCAGAACCGCAGCTCCCGCCGCAGGCCGTGTGAGGGCGGCTCCCCGGCCGTCGGGGTCGTCTGAGCGGGGTCCGAAGCGGCCAAGGCCGCGCCTACCAGCGCCGGCGGGGGTCGCTCAACCGCTGCCGCTCACCGGGCGGCGTCGGTGAAGATCGCCTCGGGCAGGCAGGCGCCGACGACCCAGTTGGGGACGTCGACGATCTCGTGGATGCGCAGGTCGGCGGCGACCGACGCGATCGCGTAGGCCTCCGGGCGAGTGCGGTCGTATCGCTGCGCGATGTGATCCACCAGCGCGTGGGTCGCCTCCCGGGCGGCCTCGAACAGATCGGGGCCGATCCCGGTGCACACGTGGTAGCTGGACTGCTCGGTGGCGGCCAGCTGGCCGGCGGGAATGCTGTATTGCGGGAAGCGGGCGCTCATGTCCGTGCGGACGCTGAGCCGAACCGTGATGTCCATGGCCGTCTCCACCGCGGTGCCGCACACCTCGGCGTCGCCCATCGCGGCGTGGGTATCACCCACCGAGAACAGCGCGCCCTCGACGGCCACCGGGAGATACAGCGTCGTGCCGGCGCGCAGGTGCTTGATGTCCATGTTCCCGCCCCACTTGGTGGGCGGCACCACCGAGTGCTCCCCGGGCTGTTGTGGCGCCAGCCCGATCGTGCCCGGGAACGGGGAGAAGGGGAGGGTGACCCCAGGCAGGAACGCGACGGTCCTGGCGTTCGTATCGACCTGGGAGATGTTGAGCCACGGATCGGGGAACTCGTCGGCGAGCAGCCCGAAGCCGGGGATGATCGCCGTCCATCCCCAATCGTGGGGTGCGAACTCGAGGATCTCGACGGCGAGCACGTCACCGGGCTGCGCACCCTTGACATACACCGGGCCGGTGACGGGGTTGACCTTGCCCATGTCCATGCCGGGCACGTCGGCGGCCGTCGATTGGGCGCTCAGCTGTCCACCGGAGGCGTCGGCGCACGTGAGCTGCACGGTCTCGCCGGACTCGATCTCCAGCACCGGCGTCGCCGCGTTGTCCCAGACGCAGGCGGAGTGCTCGGAGCCGACGGAGTGGATGGAGTGCGAATGCCCGGGCGTCGCCAAGGTCCGGCAACCCTACCGAATCAGGGGCGGCTCATTCGCCCGGCGCCAGCGTCCCGAGCCCGTGCAGCCAGTCGCGGACGTGGCGCGACGCGAACAGCCCCTCGACGCCCGCCGGCGTCAGGCACGCCAGCAGATCGTCGTCGCTGCACGGGCCGCTGAGCATCAGCAGGCTGAACTGCAGCTGGTCGATCGCATACAGCGGCGCCGACGCGTGGTCGGGGGCATGAGCGAGCACCGCCAAGAGGTCGTCGCGGCGGCGCAGCTGCTGGAGCACGAGCCCGAGGTTGCCGGCGGCATCGAGCGCCGTCACCTGCAGCTCCGGGGAGGTCCCCTCGTCCTGGACACGCTGGAGCAGATCGCAGTAGAGCTTGCTGTGATCGAGGAACAGCGCCGCGAGCGCCGCCTGGCGCGACGCGAGGAAGCGCAGCTCGGGGCTCAGCTCCGCGGGAGCGTTGCCGTCATCGAGGAGCTCGCGGCGCAGCTCGTTCATGACGGCTGGTCCGGGAAGTCGGGATTGCGGTCGCGCCCGAGGGCCACCCACTCCTCGATCTCATGGTGCGCGGCGAGGCCGTCGAGCTCGGCCGGGGACAGCAGCGCCTCGGGGTCGGGTTCGTCCTCGGCGAGGGCGGTGAGGGCATAGGCGAGCCGTCCCAGCGCACCGTAGACGCCGATCGGGAGGACGCTCTCGGGGACGTGCTTGTCTCGCATGAGATTGGCCATCACCTCGAAGATGGCCCGGGAGACGTAGGCGATTCGGCGCGCGCCCTCGAGAGCTTCGGGCCGGTACTCCGCGGGTGGTGCGCCCTCGCTGCGCAGGCGGTTGCACCGCGCGCAGCGCTCCAGGTTGTCCTCGAACGCGAAGTAGAGCCCGTTGATGAGCACCAGGAATTCCCGGTCAACGGGTACAGGCTCGGGTCTGCGGCGAAGCTTCATCGGCCCGAGCGGAGAATAGCCCCGATGGCGTTGGCGGCGATGCGGGCGGCCGTGCCTCCGGCGGCGATCAGCTTGGCCTGCAGCGCGCCGAGCTGGGCGGCGGCGTAGCTCGTGTACGCCCATCCGCGGTGGGCGACGTCCGAGAGCACATGCTTGGCTCCGGGCGGCAGCACCCCGGCGCGGTCGGCGGCGTCGAGGGCGACGTCGGCCCATCCGGCCGTCACCTCGCGCTGCGTGACCTCGGTGCTCGCCGCGGCGCTCTTGCCGGCCTGGCCGGCCTGCTTGAGGAGCTCCGGGAGCGATGTGGACTTGCCCTCCGCGGCTCTCAGCTCGGCCAGCGTCTCGTCGTAGGCCTTGCGCTCGGCGGCGTCCACGGCCGCGCGACCGCCGGTGCCGAGGCCCATGCTCTCGGCCAACTGGCGCAGCGCCGACTCCTCGAGGTCGCCCGCGGGCCCGGCGGCCAGCGGGGCGAGGAGGAGCACCAGGTTCGTGAGGTCGTTGGTCGGAACGGCCTCGGGGGTGGTCGCGTCCTTGTAGTAGCCGTAGCCGGGGATGGGGCTCTTCCACGGGTTGCCGACCGGAATGACGCCGTTGTAGGGGTT
>DATCFW010000406.1:0-12007 GCA_036509295.1 Solirubrobacteraceae bacterium
CGACGCGGTGGCCGAGGTACGGCGCGTCCCGGTGGCCGAGTACGAGCGCTACGGCGTCCAGTTCGGCTGACGACCGGCGGCCGGCGAATTCACCGCAACATCGTTTGCCAGCGGGATGATCCGTCTATTCTGAGCGATAGCGGCCCGCATCAGAGACCGGCGATGGCCGCCCGTCACTCCAGCCAAGGGAGCACCGCGACGATGAGCACGACCCACGCCACGAACGTGAACGCCAACCTCAAGCGACTGGCCGAGGCCGGGACCAGCCCGTGGCTCGACCTGCTGCGGCGCTCGATGGTGGCGGAGGGGGAGCTGGCCCGGATGATCGCCGAGGAATCGCTGCTCGGCGAGACCTCCAACCCGTCGATCTTCGAGAAGGCGATCCTCGAGTCCGACGACTATGACGACGAACTGGCGGCGGCCAAGGGGCAGGGGCTCGAGCCACAGGCCATATACGAGAAGATCGCCATCAAGGACGTGCAGATGGCGTGTGACGTGTTCCGCGAGACATGGGACACCCACCATCATCAGGACGGCTTCGTCTCACTGGAGATCTCGGCGGACATGGCCCACGACGGCGAGCGCTCGATCGAGGCCGCCCGCGACTTCTGGAAGCGCGTGGACCGGCGCAACGTGATGATCAAGATTCCCGGCACCCCCGAGGGCCTGGACGCGATCGAAAAGGCGATCTACGACGGGATCAACGTCAACATCACCCTGCTGTTCGCCGTCGAGGCCTACGAGCGCGTGATCGAGGCCTACCTGTCGGGCCTCGAGCGGCGGCTGGCCGAAGGCAAGTCGCTCGACGTCGCATCGGTGGCCAGCTTCTTCGTCTCCCGCGTCGACACCGCCGTCGACAAACGCCTCGAGGCCAGTGGGCACGAGGAGCTGTACGGCAAGGCGGCGATCGCCAACGCCCGGCTGGCTTACAAGAAGTTCGAGGAGCACTTCTCCGGGCCGCGCTGGGAGGCGCTGCACCACGCCGGCGCGCACGTGCAGCGTCCGCTGTGGGCGTCCACCGGCGTCAAGAGCGAGCGGTATCCGGACACGATGTACGTCGACGAGCTAGTCGCTGCGCACACCGTCAACACGATGCCGCTGGCCACGCTGCAGGCGGTTGCCGACCACGGCCACATCTCGGGCCCGACAGCCCAGCATGACCCCCAGGGGGATCTCGACGCGCTCGCCGCCGCCGGCGTCAACATGAGCGAGGTGACCGACGAGCTGCTCGTGGACGGCGTCAAGCAGTTCGAGGACGCCATGAACCGCCTGCTGGCCGGGATCGCCGAGCGCGTGAAGTGACGCAGATCGGCCACATACCCCGGTGAGCGCGACCTCGCCGCTGAGCGCGGCCGATACCGATAACCCCCTCGTCGCCGGGCTGGAGCGGCTCCCCGTCCACCCGACGTCGCTGGTGATCTTCGGCGCCACCGGGGATCTGGCGCACCGCAAGCTGCTCCCGGCGCTGTACAACCTCGCCCACGAGGGCCAGCTGCCGGAGCGCTTCGAGGTGATCGGCGTCGGGCGCCGCACGCAGGAGGATGAGGAGTTCCGCGACACCGTCATCGACTCGATCGAGCGGTTCTCCCGGCGCCGCCCCGACCCCAGTGTGCTCGAGGGCCTGCTCACCGAGCTGCGCTACGTCCAGGGGTCCTTCGATGACGACGAGGTCTACGCCGAATTGGGCCGGACGCTGGCCGAGTTCGACAGCGCGGCCGGCCGCAAGCTGGACCGCGTCTTCTATCTGTCCACGGCGCCGGAGTTCTTCCCGCTGATCGCCGGCAAGCTGGGCGATCACAACCTCCATCAGGTGGAGAACGCCTCGGTCCGGATCGTGATCGAGAAGCCGTTCGGCTATGACCTCGCGTCCGCGCGCAAGCTCAACGCCGAGCTGCTCGAGGTGTTCGAGGAGCCGCAGATCTTCCGCATCGACCACTACCTGGGCAAGGAGACGGTGCAGAACCTGATGGCGCTGCGCTTCGCCAACGCGCTGTTTGAGCCGGTATGGAACCGCAACTACATCGATCACGTCCAGATCACCGCCGCCGAGGACATCGGGATCGGTGGTCGAGCCGGGTACTACGAGCACTCGGGCGCGCTGCGCGACCTCGTCCAGAACCACATGCTCCAGCTGCTGGCGCTGCTCACGATGGAGCCGCCGACGGCATTCGACGCCAATCGCCTGCGCGACGAGAAGCTCAAGGTGCTCGAGGCCATCGTGCCGCCGACGCTCGACGACGTGGCCTCGATGGCGCTGCGCGCGCAGTACGCGCCCGGGGTCGTCGGCGGCGCCGAGGTCCCCGGATACCGCGAGGAGGACGGTGTCGCCCGGTACTCGCGCACCCCCACCTACGCCGCGCTGCGCCTCTACGTCTCCAACTGGCGGTGGGCCGGCGTCCCGTTCTACCTGCGGACGGGCAAGCAGCTGTCGCGCAAGCTCACCGAGATCGCCGTCGTGCTCAAGCAGATTCCCCATGTGGCGCTCCAGAGCTCGGGGTCGGTCGGCATCCAGGCCAACCAGCTCGTGTTCACCGTCCAGCCCGACGAGGGCGTGTCGGTCTCGATCGGCGCCAAGATCCCAGGCACGAGGATGCGGATCCGTCCGGTGAACATGGAGTTCCGGTACGGGACCTCGTTTCTGTCGGAGTCACCCGAGGCGTACGAGCGGCTCATCCTCGACGCGATGCGGGGGGACGCCACGCTGTTCACCCGCAACGACGAGGTCGAGGCGCTGTGGGGCATCATCGACCCGATCCTGGAGGCGTGGGAGTCCGACACCTCGTCGACCATCCCGCAATACGACGCCGGCTCGTCCGGACCGCGGGAGGCCGATGCGCTGCTCGACGACGGGCGAATCTGGCGGCGCCTGTGAGCGAGGACATCTGGGCCGCCCAGGACACGAACCCGGACGCCATCGAGGCCGCGCTGCGCGAGCTGCTGCGCGAGCGTCACGCCGCCAACGAGGCGCTGGCACCGGCCCGGGTCCTCAATCTCGTCGTGGTCGTCGACCGCGAATGGAAGGGCGAGATCGCCAACCGGCTCGAGCGTGTCGGCCGCTACCACGCGTCGCGCACCGTCCTGTGCGCGGTCGAGGAGCAGCGCCGGACGCTGGACGCGGTGGCCACCGTCAGCTACCAGGAGCCGCAGGGCAGCGCCCTCGGGGTCATGCACGAGAGCGTGGAGATCGACATTGGGCCCGCCCACCTGAGCGGGTTGCGGACGATCGTGGACCCGGTCCTCATCGGGGAGATCCCGACGGTCATGTGGTCTCCCCACGGTCACGGCGAGGCCGTGCAGTCACTGCTGCCGCTGATCGACGTGATGCTGATCGACTCCGATGACATCGACGACCCGGCCGAGGCGTTCGCGCGCGCCGAGCACCTGCGCCGCAAGACCTACATCGTCGACCTGGCCTGGCTGCGCACGACGCCGTGGCGAGAACGGCTGGCGGCGACGTTCGACCTCCCCGAGCGCCTCGAGGCGCTGCGTGCCATGAACGAGCTGGAGGTCCGCCACCGGGAGACCTCGATGGCGAGCGCGCTGCTGCTGGCCGGCTGGATGTCATCCCGGCTGGCGTGGCCGAGCAGCCACCTGCGCCTGTGGGATGGGCGGGTCGCCGGCCAGGCCCGCAACGGCACCGGGGATGTGACCGTGTCACTGCGGACCGCCGAGCAGGAGGCGCCCGGGCTGGCCGGCGTCACCGTGAGCTGCTCTGACGGAACGTCGCTGTCGCTGCAGCGCGGAGACGGCGGCCTCGACGCCACCGAGCGCACCGGCGACGGTCATGAGTACTCGTGGAAGATCCTCGGCGCGTCACGCGGCGAGGGTGGGATCCTCGGCGAGGGCGTCCGGCAGGCGCTGCTGCGCGACCCGACCTACGTCCCGGCGTTGAACGCCGCCCGGGGGCTCTGTCCCGCGTGACCGTGACGTTCGAGGTCGTCGACGATCCCGTCCGGGCCTGCGCCGCCCTGATGGTGGGCGCCGCCGTCGGCGGCGGCAACATCGTGCTCACCGGCGGCTCCACCCCGCGGGCCGCGTACGAGCAGTTCGTCGAGGCGGTGGGCACCGTTGGCATCAACCTGCGGCGCACGACGTTCTGGGTCGGCGACGAGCGATGCGTGGACCCGGACGACGACCGCTCGAACTACAAGATGATCAGGGAGTCCCTGCTCGATCCGCTTGGGGAGGGCAACCAGCCGGTGATGCAGCGCATGCAGGGTGAGCTCGGTCCGCAGGCGGGCGCCGAGGGATATCAGCGCGCATTGATGCAGGCGGGTCCACCGAAGTTCGACCTCGTCCTGCTTGGGATCGGCCCCGACGGCCACTGCGCGTCACTGTTTCCCAATCAGGACTCGCTGCACGAGCGGTCCCGGCTGGTCCTCGGCGTCCCCGAGGCGGGGCTGGCGCCGTTCGTTCCCCGCATCTCGCTCACCCTGCCGACCCTCGCTGCCGGACGTCACGTCGTCTTCCTGGCCACCGGCGACTCCAAGGCGGACGCGATCGCCGATGCGTTCGGCCCCGGTACTGACCCCGACCCGGCGACGCCGGCGTCGCTGCTCGTGCCCGAGGCCAAGCTCATCACCGTCCTGTGCGACGCGGCCGCGGCCGCGCACATCCCCAGCGGAGCCCGGTAATGAGCGACGTGATCGGCGTCGACCTCGGCGGGACCAAGATCGCCGTCGCGCGGCTCACCGGCTCCGAGCTGTCGGAGTCGACGGTGGAGCCGACGGACCTGTCGGGCCAGGCGGCCCTCATCGACCAGTTGGCCCGGATGATCGACAAGTGCCGCGGCGATCAGCTTGATGGCGTCGGCCTGGGGGCGCCGTCGGTCGTCGAGTTCGCGACCGGCCGGGTCGTGTCCTCGGCCAACGTGCCGCTCACCGACGTGCCGTTGCGGGAGGTCCTGGGCGAGCGCGTCGGCGTGCCGGTGTTCGTGGACAACGACGCCACCGTCGCCGCGCTGGCCGAAGCGCACGACGAACAGCTGCGGATGATCGCGCGCGACCTGGTGATGATCACGATCGGCACTGGCGTCGGCGGTGGCCTCGTGCTCGGCGGCCGCATCTACCGGGGCGCCACCGGCGCCGCCGGCGAGCTGGGGCACACGATGATCGGGCTCGACCTGTCGCAGGCCGTGCCCGCGGCGGGAGCGTTCCCGCAGCCGGGGTCACTCGAGCACGCGGCGGCCGGTCATGCGCTCGACGGACTCGTCGCCGCGGCGGCCGCGGCCGAGCCCGACAGCGCGCTCGGCCGCCGGCTGGCGCAGGGAGAGAAGATCAGCGGCGCCGACGCGGTCCAGTGCGCCCGTGACGGCGATCCGGCGGCGGCCCGGATCGTCGAGCTGTGGGGCGAGCGCGTCGGCATCGGGATCGCCAACGCGATCAACACCTTCGATCCCGAGGAGGTGGTGATCGGCGGCGGCGCCGCCCGCGCCGGTGACCTGCTCATGGATCCCGCCCGGCGGACCGCCGCCGCGTATGTCCTGCCCGGGCTGGGCACGCGCACCACCATCCGCGCCGCCCGGCACGGCGTCCGCGCCGGCGTCCTGGGCGCGGCGTTGCTCGCCATCCACGAGCTCGCCGGTAGCTCGGCCCCGGCCCCGGCGCCGACCGAGGTCTCGCCATGATCGTGGCGTGCGGCTTCGACCACGCCGGGTTCGTGTTGCGCGAGCGGCTGTTCGCGGTGATCACCGCCGGCGGCCATGAGATCCTGGACTTTGGCACCGACCGCCCCGACCCGATCGACTACCCCGACAAGGCGCTCGAGGTGGGGCGCGCTGTCGCCTCGGGCCAGGCCGAGCGCGGGATCATCGTGTGCGGCTCCGGAGCCGGCGTGTCGGTGGCGGCGGCCAAGATCCGCGGCGTCCGCGCCGCCACCATCCACGACGCCTACACCGCTCACCAGGGCGTCGAGCACGACGGCGTCAACGTTCTGTGCCTGGGCGGGCGGGTGATCGGTGCCGAGGTCGCGGCCCAGATCGTCGCCCTGTTCCTGGCGGCCACGATCTCCGACGAGGAACGCCACGTCCGCCGCCGCGCCCAGGTCGATGAGATCGAGCGCACCGGCGGGGACACCGGGCTCGGGGCCTAGCGGTTCTACTCGCGAACGGGGAGGCGGCTCATGGCGGATCAGATCTTCATCGCGCGTCACGGTGCGACCGAGTGGAGCAAGTCGGGGCAGCACACCAGCCGCACCGACCTGCCACTGCTCGATGAGGGACGCGAGCAGGCCGCCGGGATGGTGGACAAGCTCGCCGGGGATCGGTTCGAGCTGGTCCTGTGCAGCCCGCTGCTGCGGGCGCGGCAGACGTGTGAGCTGGCGGGGTTCGCCGATCGCGCCGAGCGGTGCGACGACCTGCGGGAATGGGACTACGGGGAGTACGAGGGCCTGACCACGCCGGAGATCCGCGAGCGCGATCCGTCATGGATCCTGTGGCGGGACGGTTGTCCGGGCGGGGAGGCCCCCGCGGCGATCGGCGCGCGGGTGGACCTCGTGCTGGCCCGCTTTGCTGCCATCGACGGCAACGGCCTGGCATTCGCCCACGGCCACGTGCTGCGGGCGCTCACCGCGCGGTGGCTCGAGATGGACGTCGCCGCCGGAGCACGGTTCAAGCTCGAGGCCGGCACCATCAGCGTGCTCGGCCACGAGCGCGAGACGGCAGTGGTCGAGCGCTGGAGCACATAAGGGCTCCGCCCTGACACACGGGTGACAGATGTCATGGCCGATTTCGGCCTCGTGCCACTTACGCCGGCGCGGCGCCGGACTTACGCTGCCCGGCATGATCGACAATTCACACACCCCGACCGAGCCGGCCATCGAAGTCCACGACCTGCGCCGGTCCTACGGGCGCAACGAGGCCGTGCGCGGCGTCAGCTTCGACGTCCAGCGCGGCGAGGTGTTCTGCCTGCTCGGGCCCAACGGCGCCGGCAAGACGACGATCGTCGAGATCCTGGAGGGGTACCGGACACGCACCGCGGGCGACGCCCGCGTGCTCGGGATCGATCCCGCGACCGGCGCCCGCGAGCTGCGGGAGCTGGTGGGGATCGTCCTCCAGCAATGCGGGGTGCAGCCGGACCTGTCGGTGGCCGAGCTGGTCGAGATGTACGGCCGCTACCACGTCCACAGCCGCCCGGTTGACGAGGTGATCGAGCTGGTGGAGCTCACCGAGAAGCGCGACACCCGCGCCAAGCAGCTCTCCGGCGGCCAGCGGCGCCGGCTGGATCTGGCCCTGGCGCTGGTCGGCGACCCTGACCTCATCTTCCTCGATGAGCCGACGACCGGGTTTGACCCGGCGGCCCGCCGCCAGGCGTGGTCGACGCTGAGGTCACTGTGCGATCTCGGCAAGACGATCTTCCTGACGACGCACTTCATGGATGAGGCCCAACATCTCGCCGACCGCGTCGCGGTCATGCGCGGCGGCGAGATCATCGCCGCGGGGCGGCCGGAGGAGCTCGGCGGCCGCGACCTGCGACCGGCCGAGATCCGCTTCTCGCTGCCGGCGGGATTGTCGCTGGCGGATGTGCCCGCGCTGCCCAGCGAGCGGTGTGTCACCGACGGTGGGCGGGTGACCGTGACCACCCGCCAACCCGTCCCCGCCACTCAGGCGCTGACGACATGGGCGCTGGACAGCGACGTTGATCTCGGCCACTTCTCGGTGACGCAGCCCTCGCTCGAGGACATCTACCTGGAGCTCACCGCCGACACCCACGACAATTCAGCAGTGCCCGTCCAGGCAACGGTATGAGCGCCATGCCGCAGTCGACCCTGAGCCGGGACGTCGGTCTCGTCGGATGGCAGATCCGCTATGAGCAGCGGGCCTACTGGCGCAACCGCGGGCGCGGCGTGTTCACGTTTCTGTTCCCGGTCATCCTGCTGGTCGTCTTCGCCAGCCTCGACAAGGGCGCGAAGGTCTCGAGCCGGGGCGGGATCCCGTACGACGACTTCTTCGTTCCGGGCATCCTCGCCTACGGGATCATCACGACGACGTTCTTCAACCTGGCGATGGGCACCGCGATCCTGCGCGACGCCGGCGTGCTCAAGCGCATGCAGGGGACGCCGCTGCCGCGGTGGGCCTACGTCACCGCGCGGATCGTGTCGGCGTCGCTGGTGACGCTGACGATGACCGTCGTCGTGCTCGCGCTCGGCACGATCCTGTACGGGCTCGACTTCCGCGCGGGGCAGCTGCCGGCGCTGATCGTCACCCTGCTGCTCGGCACCGCGGTGTTCACGACGCTGGGGATCGGAATCACGCGCTTCATTCCCAACGCCGAGTCGGGGCCGGTGATCGTGAACCTGGTGGTCTGGCCGCTCAGCTTCATCTCCAACATCTGGTTCCCGATCGACTCACTGCCCAAGGTGGTGAAGGCGATTGCCGACATCTTCCCGATCAAGGCGCTGGCCAGCGCGCTCCAGTACGTGTTCGATCCCCGCCATCACGGCCTGGCGTTCGACGGCGCCGAGCTGCGCACGCTGGTCATCTGGCTGGCGATCGGCCTGTACCTGATGGTGCGGTTCCTGCGCCAGCCGCAAGGGGAGGTGGCGTGAGCCGGTTCGGCTCACGGACGCGGGGAGCGAAGGCGTGACCGCGCTGCGCCGCCGCATCAGGGAGGAGCGTTGGCACCGGCTCGGCCGCGCTCGGATCGTTGGCCTGCTGATCTGGCTCGGCTTCATCGTCGTGCCGGTCCTCGATGCGTTCACGAACCACGGCCCGGCCGTCGAGCACTATCTGGCAATCGCCGGCGCGGCGCTGTTCTCGGGGGCGTACGTGTCGCTGGTGCTCACCTGGTTCGATGACCGGGCCGGCTGGCGCCCGGCGGCGGTGGCGGGACTCCTGCTCGTGCTGGCGATCGTGCTGACCCTGGCTGACCGCTCGAGCTGGGGCTTTCTGTTCAGCTACGTGGCGGCCTGTATCGGCCTCGTCATGCCGTCTCGGCTGGGGCTGCCGGCGGTGGTCGGGTGTGCCGCGGTGGCCGTCATCTGCACGCTGATCGACCGGGCCGGCGGCGGCGCCGCGGCCGGGTATGCGGCCAGCACGGTCGGGGTCGGTCTGTTGCTCGTGCTGATGCGCGATCTCCAGATGCGCAATCAGGAGCTCACCGAGGCGCGCGCCGAGCTGGCCCGCAGCGCCGTGGCGGCCGAGCGTGAGCGCTTCGCTCGCGACCTGCACGACCTCCTCGGCCACAGCCTGTCGGTGATCGCCATCAAGGCCGAGCTGGCCGGGCGGCTGCTGCCCGACCGGCTCGATCAGGCCGCCGCCGAGGTCGCCGATGTCGAGCAGGTGGCCCGCCAGGCGCTGCGAGAAGTGCGCCAGGCGGTGAGTGGGTACCGCCGCCCCACGCTCGACGGCGAGCTCGAGGGGGCGCGCATCGCGCTGTCAGCGGCGGGGATCGACGCCGACTTCGAACGCTCCCCGGTCAGGCTCGATCCCGAGATCGAGGCCGTGCTGGCGTGGACGGTGCGGGAGGGGGCGACGAATGTCATCCGCCACAGCGGGGCGCGGCACTGCCAGGTGAAGGTGCGCGCGGGGCTCGCCGACGCGGCGGTCGAGGTGGTGGACGATGGCGGGGGCCCCGCCGGGACCGACGGCCCGTTGGTGGGCGAGACGGGTCTGAACGGGCATGCTGGGAACGGCATCGCCGGTCTGGCCGAGCGCGCGGAGCGGCTGCGCGGCCGGATCGAGGCCGGCCGGCTGCCCGAGGGCGGCGGGTTCCGGCTGGCGGTGTCGCTGCCGACCGCGGCGGCGCGCTCATGATCCGCGTGCTGATCGCCGAGGACCAGGCCATGGTCCGCGGCGCGCTCGCCAGCCTGCTCGGCCTGGAGCCCGACGTCGAGGTCGTGGCTCAGGTCCCACGCGGCGACGAGGTGCTCGCCGCGGCGCTGGCGGTCCGGCCCGACGTCGCCCTGCTCGACATCGAGATGCCCGGGGCCACCGGGCTGGACGCGGCCGAGCAACTGGCCCGCGAGCTGCCCGAGTGCCGGGTGCTGATTCTGACCACGTTCGGCCGGCCCGGGTATCTGCGCCGGGCGATGGAGGGCGGTGCGTCGGGCTTCGTGCTCAAAGACGCCCCCGCCACCGAGCTCTCCTCCGCGATCCGCCGCGCGCTGCGCGGGGAGCGCGTGGTCGATCCCGGCCTGGCGGCGGCGGCGCTGTCCCAGGGCGAGTGCCCGCTCACCCCGCGTGAGCACGAAGTGCTCGCCGCCAGCCGGGCGCACGCCACCGTCGCGGAGCTGGCGTCGGCCCTGTACCTGTCGCCCGGCACGGTGCGCAACCACCTGTCCTCGGTCATGCAGAAGCTCGACGCCCGCAACCGCGGGGAGGCCGTGCGGGTCGCCGAGGAGCGAGGTTGGCTGTAGAGGCTTGCCTCGGGGGGCGTGGCACCTGAGCGAACCGGTGGTTCGCTTTCGTGCCAAGGTCTGGGAAAAGTGCGGCTGAGAGGATTCGAACCTCCACGGGCGCGAGCCCACACGGACCTGAACCGTGCGTGTATACCAGTTTCACCACAGCCGCTGGTGGGGTTGGAACTTAGCAACTGCCGCCCCCGGGAGCGGAGATGGCGGTCAGCCGACTCGCAGCTCGCGCCGCAACAGCGTGCGCCCGCGCCGGGTCACTCGGACGGTGTACCGGCCCGTTTCCGGCGGCCGGCCACCGACGGTGAAGAGGATCTTCCGTTCGGCGGGCGAGACCTTCGCCACTCGGGCGCGGGCGACCCGGCGGCCGTTGTGCCGCAGCTCGACCTCGAGCCCGGTGAGTGTCCCGTGCGAGGTGCGCAGCTCGAGCAGCAGGCCGCGCCGGTGGCGCTGCAGGCCGAGATCGCGCAGCCGCAGGCGGATCGACGGGAGCTTGGGTGCGTGGGGGGTGGAGGCGGGCTCCGGCGGGGGGATCGTGCCCGGGCCGGTCTGCGAGCAGGCCAGGGCGGCGGCGTCGTCGCCCGATGCGGCGAGCGCCGGCAGCTCCGGGAAGGTCGGCGTGCCGGCTTCGATCGCGCTCAAATCGAGGAAATCGTTGAGGTCGTTGGATCCGTAGCGGGCGTAGCCATCGTAGGTCTGCTCGCCCGGCTGGACCATGGGCGCGATCGAGTCGGGCGCCAGTGCCGGGGGAGGGGGGACGTGGTCGTAGTAGCCGTCGTGCTGGTCGTAGGTGACGATCAGCAGCGTGCTGCGCCACGCCGGCGAGCTGCCAACCGCCTTGACGACGCTGGCCAGGAACGCCTCGCCGACGACGATGTTCTGCGGATCCTCCTGGGACTGGGTGCCGTAGTCGGGATCGAGCAGGCTGAAGCTCGGCAGCCTGCCCACGGCGGCGTCGGTGAAGAACTGCGCGATCGGCTTGACGTTGGTGACCGAATAGGCCGCGTCGACGGTCGGGCACAGCTCGATCGTCGACCCGGTCGGGAAGCTGGCGCAGTAGTCGATCCAGCTGATCCCGGCGGAGCTGAGCCGCTCGAAGATGGTGCCGTTGGCCGGCGCCGGCAGCGACGCGTCCGGCACCAGATTGCCGGGAGAGCCCCCGATATCGTCCGTCATCCCGCTGGCGGTGGCGGCGATCAGGAACCGCCGGTTCGGGTCGGTCTGCGCCAGCGCGCTGCAGAACCAGCGATCGCCGATCGGGAACGTGGACGCGAGATCGTAGGTGAAGGGCAGGTCCTGGCCGGTCCAGTAGCCCATCGCCACCGGCCCGCTGTTGGAGACGACGAACCCGTCGTTGTGCCCACCGGCGTACTGGATGTGCGACTGCTCCCATTCCTGGCTCGGTGCGCCGTCGGGCTGGCAGGTCGTCGGCATCCGGAACGCGCGCAGCGGCCGTCCGTTCGGGTAGGGATTGCGGTTGGCGGGATGACTGGCGGCGGCCATCGTGAACCCATCACCGCGCGGGGTCTGGGCGTGGCCGCGACCGAGCAGGCCGAGGAGGTTGTCGTAGGAGTGGTTCTCCAGCATCAGCACGACGACGTGCTCGATCTCCGGCATCGTGTCGACGCCCGCCGGCGTGCCGACCGCCGGCACCGAGTCG
>DATCFW010000407.1:0-2030 GCA_036509295.1 Solirubrobacteraceae bacterium
GTGCCCGAGATCGCGCATCGCGAGCTCGAGCTCGCCGCCAGCGCCACCCTGGCCACCGGCCGCGCGCGGCCGCACGCGGACTCGGAGACGTTCGAGCGGCTGCTGGCCGAGATGGCGCAGGACTCGGCGGCGCTGTACCGCTCGATCGTTCACGACGATCCGGACTTCGTCGCGTTCTTTGAGGCGGTCACCCCGGTGCATGAGATCTCGCGCCTGCGGCTGGGGTCGCGCCCCGCCAAGCGCAGCCGGGCGGCCGGGATCGAGGACCTGCGGGCGATTCCGTGGGTGTTCTCGTGGACCCAGTCGCGGATCGTGCTGCCGGCGTGGCTCGGCCTCGGCACCGCGCTGCGCCACGCCCGCGAGCGCCACGGGCTCGAACTGCTGCGCCAGATGGCGGCCGAGTGGCCGTTCTTCACCAGCGTGCTGTCCAACGCCGAGATGGGCTGCGCCAAGGCCGACCTGGGGATCGCCCGCCGCTACGTCGGACTGTGGGAGGACGATGCGGCGCGCGAGCGCATCTGGCGCCCGCTGGAGGAGGAGCTCGAGCGAACGATCGAGGAGCTGGTACGGATCGGCGGCGGCGAGCGGCTGCTGGACCGCGATCCGGTCCTCCAGGCGTCGATCGACCGGCGCAACCCGTTCGTCGATCCGCTCAGCTTCGTCCAGGTCGAGCTCCTGCGCCGCCGGCGCGAGCGCCCCGACGACGCGCCCGAGCAGCTCGGGCGGGTCAGCCTGCTCACGATCAACGGAATCGCCAGCGGGCTGCGCAACACCGGGTGACCACCGGGTAGCCTCTAGGATCGCCCGTGCCCTTCGCTCCCGACCTGTCCGGCCGCGCCCTGGACGAACGTTACGAGCTTCACGCCGTCATCGGCGAGGGGGCGTTCGGCCGCGTCTACGAGGGTCTGGACCGGCGTCTGGCCCGCCCGATCGCGGTCAAGGTGATCAAGCCCTGGTGGGCCGAGGATCCCGAGTGGGTCGCGACCTTCCAGCGCGAGACCCAGCTGCTGGCGCGCGTGAGCGATCCCGGCATCGTGCAGATCTACGACGTCGGCCACGCCGAGGAGGGCCTGTACTACGTCGCCGAGCTGGTTGACGGCGAGAACCTCGCCCAGCGGCTGCGACGGGGACCGCTGCCGGAGTGGGAGGCCGGTGACATCGCGATCCAGCTATGTCGAGCGCTCGCTCACGCCCACGCTCGGCGAATCGTGCACCGGGACGTCAAGCCGGCGAACATCCTGCTCTCCAGCCAGGGGCGCGTGAAGGTCGGTGACTTCGGAGTCGCCCGGCTGGCCGAGGGCAGCACCGACGGCGCCGGCGCGACGATCGTCGGCACGCCACGGTACATGGCGCCCGAACAGGGACGCGGCCTGCCGACCACGCCGGCCACCGACGTGTACAGCGTCGGCGTGGTCCTATACGAGATGCTGGCCGGCCGGCCGCCGTTCCGCGGGGTCTCGGTTGTGGAGCTCGCGCTCAGCCACCTCCAGGAGCCGCCGCCACCGCTGCCGGTCCGGCTGCCCGCCGGCCTGGTGCGGGTCACCGAGCGTGCGCTGGCCAAGGATCCCGCCGATCGCTACGCCGACGGCGCGCAGATGGCCGACGCCCTGGCCGATGCCCGCCGGCGCGCGGCGGACGGCCGCCCGGCGCGGTCGGCGGCGGGGCGGACCCGCCGCGCCGAGCCCGCCACCCGCCGGCTGCTCGTCGGCGCAGGCGCTCCCGCCGGAGCGGGCGTTGGTGGCGGTGGCCGCGGCCCGGGGATCGGCGAGCCCGGCCCCGGTCCCTTCCGCGACTCCGCCGGCAGCCGCGACTCAGCGTCGCCCGCCCCGCCGCGCCGCCCCGACGCCACCCGGGTCTCGCCCTCACTGTCGCGGCGGCGCAACGTCAACCCGGCGGGCCGCCGCCGCGCCGCCGCCGCGCTTGGCGTCGTCGTCACGCTGCTCGCCGGGATGGTCGTGGCGGCCGCGGCCCTCAAGCCGCCGGCCCGCACCCGGGTGCCCGCCTTCGTCCACATGAGCCGCGCCGCGGCG
>DATCFW010000408.1:0-11484 GCA_036509295.1 Solirubrobacteraceae bacterium
GCTTCCAAAGCTCGATCTTTTCGATCGGCGCGCGGGAGACGACGGCGATCGTCGTGTCGCGTCCGTGCAGGTGGGCCGTGTTCCCGTACTGGTCGACCCGGCCGGCGCAGCTCATGCACCCGTCCTCCCAGTCGGGATCGAACATGTAGTGATCGACGATCAACTGACGACGGCCCTCAAACAGGTTAAGCAGTGTCCGGGAGCTGCCATCCGCCGCGGTGAACCGGTAGTCCGCGGTCACCTCGACCACCGGTAGGCGGCGGCGCTGCGCAGCGAGCTCGTCGCGCGCCTTGGTCAGAGCCTTCTCGCGCTCGAGCAGGGTGACACGATCGCGAATCCACTCCGCGCGACTGACGATCTCTGGCAGGCTCATAGCTGGTTCCTCTCGCGTTGACCACCTCCACGGAATGTAGACCGCCGACAACTGGAGAATTCAGAGGCACCTACGCCTCCACCATGAAGCGGGTGCGGGGCGGATGGACGGCCGCTGGTCACAAACTCGTCGGTGTCGCTCCGCGCCGTGCTGACCGGTATACGTGGGCGACCGGTTGCGATCAACGCGAGGACCCAAGGAACGCCCTACGGCTACACGACATCACCCCGCGCTCAGGCGACCCCGGCGACATGCCGGAAGAGGACGACGGCGAACGCATCGCCGCGCCCCGCGTGTGTCTCGAGCGAGTGCCGCCAGGCCCGGGCCTGTTCGTCGGTGAGCTGGTCGCCGTCGACGGCGGCGGGCAGTGACCAGTCGAGGTTGAGCAACCGCGCGATCTGCGCCGGATCCTCGATTTCGTCAGTCCGGGTCAGGGCCTGCACGTCCCGGAGGCCGGCCTCGCCGGCCAGCTCGGTCAGGGTATGCCCGATCCACTCGCGCCGTTCGTCTTCGCCGGCCATCGCGTGGAGCACCCGATCGGTGATTGAGCGATCGAGGTCGGGGGCGACGAGCCCCCAGCGAAACTCGCTGACGACAACACGCCCGCCCGGGCGGGTGACCCGGACGAGCTCGTGAAACGCCACCCCCGGATCGTCGACGTGCTGCAGCGTGCGGTCAGCGCGGACAGCATCGAAGCGGTCATCGTCGAAGGGGAGCGCGGTGGCGTCGCCACAGACCAGCGTGACGACCGCATCGCTTTGGCGCGTGGAGGCAGCGTCAAGCAACAGTCGACTGCGGTCCAGGCCGACGACAGAGCCCTCAGCACCCACCCGTTGCGCCAACCATTCAAGCTCTGGACCGGCGCCGCAGCCGACGTCGAGACAGCGACCGCCCAGCCCCAGATGCAGCAGCTCCACCGAATGCAGCTTCTCCCGTGCCATCGCGGGCAGCTCGGCGAGGTCGTCGAGATAGACCCGCAACGAGAACGGATCTGCCGTAGCGTCGACATCTCGGAACGAGCGCCAGCGGCTGGGGCTCTCGTCGGGCGGCGCCATCCGGCGAGAATAGGCCGAAGCCCGGAGTCACCGAACCCTGGCCTGCGCCTTGAGCTGACTCAGCGGTCGAGCGAGTTCGCCGTCACTTCGGATCGGCAGCTCGGCGACGGTTGTAGAGACGGATGGCCCAGAAGTAGCTGGCGGCGGCGATTCCGACGCTCCACGCGATGGCGGCGATCGCGTGGGTGCCGGTTGGCGTGCCGGTGAGCAGCCCCCGCACGGTCTGGGTCACGGGGGTGAACGGCTGGTACTCGGCGAACTGACGTAGCCCGCCCGGCATCGTGCTGGTCGGGACGAATCCGCTGCTGAGTAAGGGCAGCAGGGTGAGGAACATCGGGGTATTGCTGGCGGTCTCGACGCTCTTCGCCGCCAGACCGAGCGCGGCGGAGAGACACACGAGCGAGAGCGCGAACAGGAGCAGCACCCCGACCGCCGCCAGCCAGGCGAGCGGGCCGGCGGTCGGGCGGTATCCGATGGCCAGGGCGACGCCGAGCACGATCGCGAGGCCGATGATCGTCTGGATCAGGCTGCCGACGACATGGCCGGTCAGCACCGCGCCGCGGGCGATCGCCATCGTGCGAAACCGATCGATGATGCCCTCGGTCATGTCCATCGCGACCGACAGCGCAGTGCCGAGCGCGGCCGAGGCGACGGTCATGATCAGGATGCCGGGCACGACATAGGTGAGGTAGGCGGTCCGGTCGCCGTGTGGATGCGCGCCGAGCCCGGCGCCGAGCTGGCCGCCGAACACGTAGACGAACAACAGCAAGAACACGATCGGCATCCCGACCAGCATCAGTGTCACCGACGGGTAGCGCAGCTGGTGCGTGAGGTTGCGGCGCAGCATCGTCGCCGAGTCTGTGACGGTGTAGGCGAGAGCGCTCATCGGGCAAGGGCCTCCTCGGTCGTGGGCTGGGCGGTCGAGCGGCCGGTGACCGCGAAGAACACGTCGTCGAGGTCGGGGGCGTGGATCGACAGATCCTCGACCTCGACCCGGGCGTCGTCCAACCGCGCGAGCAGGCCGCGCAGCGAGGCCAGGGTGCCGTCGCCCGGCACCTGCAGGGCAAGCTTGTCGTCCTCGGGCAGGGCGACGTCGAGCAGCGCCGCGGCCTGGCGCAGCGCAACCGGGTCGGCGAACTGCAGCTCGACATGTCCACCCGGAATGCGGCGCTTGAGCTCGGCAGGGGTGCCTTCGGCGACGATGCGGCCGTTGTCGAGCACGGCGATCCGGTCGGCGAGTCGGTCGGCCTCGTCGAGGTACTGGGTCGTGAGGAAGATCGTGACGCCGTCCGCGACCAGCTCGCCGATGATCTGCCACATGGTGCGGCGGCTGCGCGGATCCAACCCGCTGGTTGGCTCGTCCAGGAAGATCAGCCGGGGGTCGCCGACGAGGGTCATCGCCAAGTCCAGCCGGCGACGCATCCCCCCCGAATAGGTGGACAGCGGCTTATCGGCCGCGTCGGCAAGATCGAACCGTTCGAGCAGGTCTGTCACCCGTCGGCGCCCGTTGTCGCGGCCGAGGTGGCGCAGGTCGGCCATCAGGCGCAGGTTCTCAGCGCCGGTGAGCAGGTTGTCCACCGCGGAGAACTGACCGGTAACTCCGATCGCCGCGCGCACCCCAGCTGCCTCGGTTTGCACATCGTGCCCGGCGACTCCGATCTCCCCGGCGTCCGCCGGGATCAGGGTGGAGAGGATGCGCACCATCGTGGTCTTGCCGGCGCCATTGGGGCCGAGCAGCGAGAAGATCGTGCCCTCTGCGACGGTGAGATCCACCTGGTCGAGCACCCGATGCTCGCCAAACGACTTGTCGACTCGGCGGGCGAGGATCGCGGGCGTAGTCGGGCCGCTGGTCATCCTTCGTCGTCCTTTCGTGAGTGAAATGGATCGGCTGGGAGCTGACCGGCGTCGCGGAGCGCCTGACGGTGCTCGTTCCACTCCTGCTCGAGCAGGGGCAGCCTCTCGACGAGAAAATCGGCGAACGCGGCAAACTCCAGCAGCACCGCCCGCCGCTCGACGGGGGCATCGGCGAGCACCGCCAGGCCCTCGCGGGCGAGCTCGCCCTGCTCCCGGTACTCAGAAACGTCGAACCCCCACGCACGTCGGGAGGTTCGATCGATGCAGGCCCGGTCCATGCGCTCCCCGGCGGCACGCGACCGGCGGACCAATCCCAGGTTCTCCAACGCGCTGACCGCGCCGGCGATCGCGCTCCGGCTGGCCAAAAGCGCCTCCGCCAGCTCGCTGATGCTCTGCTCCTGAGGCCAGCACACCATCAAGTACCCCAAAAGCCGGCCCACCATCGGCGCCATCCCGTAGCGGCGGGCGTACAAACGTCCCGCGTGATCGGCGAACGTGATCTCAGCGTCAGACGGCATGGTTCGAGAACATACCAGAGATCCCTCAGATAACACACATCCGTGTGATTTCGGGAGCCTATGGGCCAGCCGTTGGCTCCGGGCGTGCGTCCCGGGGAGCTACGGAGCGAGGCGGAACGGCGGGTAGCGATCGGTGACCAGCAGGTGGGCGGTAGGCAATCACGCGGTTGGTCCAGCGGCCGACGCCGACGAGGAAGTCGAACATCGGGCGTGGGAAGCGACCGGTGAACAGGATCACGAACCAGGCCGCGATCACGACGAACAGCGCCGCGATGTAGAGGAAGAACAGCACCACGTAATGCGGGATCGCCAGCGACCACTTGACCAGCGGGAGCCAGCGGTTAGGGCCGTTGCGCGCGTCCGGATAGCGGAAGTCGAGATGCTCTGCCTGGTGGTCGTCGGTGGAGGGATAGCGGTCGTCCATCAGCGCGAGGAAGACACCGACTCGGGCGGAGAAGCGCATGAGCTCGAGGTTCCAGTCAAACCACCAGCGCGGGTACTTCTGGCGAAACAGGATCATGAGCAGCGGGGGCAGCACGATCAAGCCGCCGGCGGTGGCGATCATGGCCTTGTGGCCCGCGCCGTACCCGGAGGTGTACCCGCCCTCCACGAGGGAGAGCACGATCGCGATCGGGATGGCCAGCACCAGGCGAAAGAGCGAGCTCAGGCGGTTCAGCGGACGGTCTGGGTAGTCGACCGAGTATTGGACCGGATGGGGTTCGGCCGGGCTCGGCGGTTGGGCGGGATTGGGCTGGTTCATGACGGTCCCCTTGCTGTCTGGTGTACGGCGTACACTCTGGTTGCACATAGGTGTACGCCGTACACTTCTCAAGTGCGATGGCCCAACCGACAAACACCCTCCGCATACCGCTGACCCGAGCTCGCGTGCTGCAGGCCGCCGTTGCGCTCGCCGACCAGACCGGACTGGACGCCTTCAGCATGCGCGGGCTCGCGCAGGAGCTCGGCGTCGTGCCAATGGCGCTCTACAAGCACGTCGCCAACAAGGAGGAACTCCTCGACGGCATGGTCGACATCGTCTTTGGCGAGATGGAATCTCCTGGCGCCGGTGAGGACTGGCGGGCCGCACTGCGGCGCCGGGCGATCTCGGCGCGCGACGCACTCAAGCGCCACCGTTGGGCGGTCGGACGGATGGAGTCCCGGCACCCCGGGCCGGCCAACCTGCGACACCACAACGCAACGATGGGCTGTCTGCGCGAGGCGGGCTTCTCCTTCGAGACGGCAGTCCACGCCTACTCAATCCAGGACGCCTACATCTACGGGTTCGCCCTGCAGGACCAGGACCTCGCATTCGAGAACCCCCAAAGCGCCGGCGAAACCGCGCAGAGAAGAGCCGAACGGCTCACGGCCGAACGCGCCAGCGCGCTCGACGACTACCCCTACCTCGCCGAGATCGCAACGAGACTGCCCGAGACGGGGTACGACAACGTCCTCGAGTTCGCATGGGGAATCGATCTCATCCTCGACGGCCTCGACCAGCTCCGCCGCGACGCCTGACCGCAGGCGCGCGGCTGCGATCCGCCGGCCGGTGCGTGCGGCGGCTGAGGCGTCCGCTGCTCAGGTTCACCGGTGAGCCCGGCAGGGGCGGTCGGTCGCGGCCGGTCCTCGGGCGTCAGTGCCCGACGCTGACCTCGATGGCTTTGATGATGAGCATCAGCGTCGCGATGGCGAGGTAGCCGCGGAGGGAGTACATGCCGACGGTTCGGGTGCGCGACCATACGGGCCGTTCGAGCAGCTCAAGGGGCGGCATCGTCCAGTCCTCGGGCGACATTCCGTCGGCCGGGATCGGGCGTGTCAGCCGGCGATCCCGGGAGAGGCCGATCGCGGCGGAGCCCAAGCCCACCACCAGCGTTCCGAACAGGAACTCGGCCAGCGTCGTGACGTTGATGTGCGGGCACAGCGTGCTGGCGGTGAGGATCGCCGAGAGCACGACGAGGACGCCGACGATTGCGCTGGCCAGCGCGTTGAGCCACCCGGGGTTGGTCCAGGGGCCGAGCACGGCCTCGTCGTTGCAGAGCAGCAGCAAAAAGACGGTTGCGCTCGGCAGAAGCACGCCGGCGAGTGCTTGCACGCGGTGGCGATCGTGCCCAGCGGTGCACCGGGGATGAGCACGATCGCGGCGGCGAGCGTGACCATCGCGCCGTAACTGCCATGAAACAGGTTGGCTTGGCCGAGGCCGTGGTGCAGTGAATGCGGGTGGCGGAACACGTCACCGAATGCGTATGAGCTGGCCAGCGTGACCGCTGCGGCGCCGATGATCGCCGCGTTGAGCAGGGCGATCGCGAACCGTGCGCCGGCCGTCGAACCGAGCGTGTGCGCAAGGCCGGTCGCGACGGCGCCGGCGTCGGCGAACCGGCGGTGGAGCGGTGTGGTACCGAGTCCGTATGAGACGGCAACCATGAGGGCGGCGGCGCTGAGGATGACGACGATCGCGCCGATCACGGTGTCGACGCGCTCATAGTTGATCCACCGCGGGGTGATCCGCTTGTCGATCACGTTTGACTGCTGGAAGAACAGCTGCCACGGCGCGACGGTCGTCCCGACGATCGCGATGATCAGCAGCATCGACGAGGAGCCGAATCCGCCCTGCACGCCTGGCGTGATGGCGTGTGTGACGATCTGGCCGATGCGCGGGTGGCTGATGATCGCGAGCGGGATCGCGATGAAGTTCATGATCACGAACACGTACATGAATCGCTCCCACCGGCGGAAGCTGCCGCTCGCGGTCAGCGCAATCAACGCGGCGGCGGCAATCGGCACCGACAGATACTTCGAGACGCCGAAGTAGCCGAGCGCGAGGCTGACGCCGATGAACTCGGTCACGATCGTCAGGAAGTTGAGGATGAAGAGGTCACCGACCGAAAACGCACCCCAGAACCTGCCGAAACGCTCGATGATCAGGCGGGCGTGGCCGACGCCGGTGACCGCGCCGAGACGGACGACCATCTCCTGGTTGACGATCAGTACCGGGATCAGCAACAGCAGCGTCCACAGCAGCGTCAGCCCGTAGTTCTGACCGGCCTGCGCATACGTTGCGACGCCACCGGCGTCGTTGTCGCCGGCCATCACGATGAGCCCGGGGCCCATGATCGCCAGCAGGGCGAGCAGCCGCCCCCGGCGTGACCGGGGAGGGGCGGCGTTGTGGCGGACAGTTCCAAGCGCGCCGTGGATGTCGCCGATGTGGGTGTCGTCGAGCACTGTCCGGCGGCCCGGCGGCCCGATCGTCGGTGGGGTCAGACGTGGGGTGTTCATGGTGATCTCCGTGTCAGGTGAGGTGATGCGTGTCAACGCCGCACCCACCCGGGAGGTCACCGGCCCAGATCAGGCCACAACCATCCCGGGCGGCCGGGCGCCCGGTCTCGGACTTCGACCTTCGTCGCTGTCAGGCATGAGGGCTCCGTCGGGGCTTGATAAATTGCGCGGCAGGCCATCGGGACTCCAGCGGAGTGAGCCCCGACGGACGCCGGCGAGCGCGGCCGAGTGCGTTGAGTTGTGATGTGGGCCGCCCGGTGCGGGGGCGGCGCAGCGCCGTGATGTTCATGGCGCGACCTCCATTCGGGTTGCTCTCTCCGAGCCGCCCGCGAAGACCGACGCCCCGGATCTACATCAGGACGCTGGCGCAGGCGAGCGCGGAGAAGCGGCTACTTCGGGGTTGGTCTTCCATAGCTGGCGCTGTTGATCTCCTTGCGCCTCAGAGAGGCACGGTCGCCTTACCTGCACAAACCTAACATGTTTCGTGTGGACCGGTCCGCTCTCAGTCACTGACCTCGTGCGTGACGTCGAGATGGACCACCGGCCGTCTCTCAACAGCTGCGGCGATCACGGATCCTTGGGTCCGCGCGGTGATCGCTAAAGGAACCTGCGGTGCGGGCCGAACACCTTGCGTGTCAGATTGCGAAGGCAACCAGCGGGTGAGACCTCCTCTCCGAAAGACGTCCCCCGACCATGAAATAACCGCCTGATCGTCTGATGCCCGAGGCCCGCAATAGCGGGCCTTCGGCGTTTAAGCGGCGGCCGGGATCGTGGCCCAACCGGGCCTGGCCGGAACACCCGGAGGTAAGATCTGTCGGGCGCGCCAGCGACTTTCCTACCGGTTAGGGGGCGAACGGGTGAACAGCGCAATTGATCGTGAAGCCGCTACCCGGGCTCGAATACAGCAGCGCTGGGACGCCTCCGAGCGCGTGACTATCGACGCTGAGCACGCGATCTACGCCGCAGACGCGATCTTGGACTACCCGCAGTCCGGTGAGCGCTTCAGGGGCCGGTCAAGAATCCAAGCGCAACGCGGCGGGCACCCGGCCGAACGCCACTTCACCATCCGCCGGATCCTGGGCGGCGGCGACATTTGGGTGAGCGAGTGCGTGATCAGCGATGACGGCGTGCCGACCTTCTCGCTCAGCGTCATGGAGTTCACCGAGGGTCTCGTCACGCACGAGACCCAGTACTTCGCTGACCCCTTCCCCGCGGCTCCTGGCCGCGCGGCGCTCGCTGAGGCAATTCCGGTCCGCGACCAATAAGCCAATCCAGCTGCCGGGTCACTTGCGAGGTGACGCCAGGTTTGACGTGCCGCGCACATCACTCCGAATCTGCGCCGGAGAACACCCGCCGGCCGGTAGCGGCACGCTCGGCCTCGAGCACCTCCCGCTGAGCCTCAGCCCGCCCGATCAACACCTCGAGCTGTGATGCGTCGTCAGCTTCACCCGACTGACCTTCTCCGCCAGCCATGTCGTCGCCTGCTTGACGGGGTTCTTGGCAACCCCCATCCGCTCCATCAGGTCGGACAACCCCCGCTGGTCATCCTCGATCTGCGTCGCCAGTTCGCCGATCCGCGCCGCCAGCGGCGTCCCGGCGGTCTGCGACTCGATCTGTCGCGCCGGCTCACTGCCGAACATCGCTCCGGCAAGGTGATCGTTCAGATACACCGCCATCGCCTTGTCTGTCATCGCATTCCCTTGTCCGCGGTTCTGATGAGCCCTACCCCCTGAGCCCCCCCGCATACCACTCCACCGGACCCGCATCGCGGGGCTCATGGTTCCCGACCTCTCGACAGTGCGATTCCCTTCCAGCGTGACCTCTCACGACCGGGGCGCCCGCTCCCCGGCCGTGTCTCGCGATCTGGGAGTTTGTGCCACGCGCTACAGGTTTGCCAAGTCCGCCCGATAAAAGGAGAAATTCGGCCGATCCGGTACCGGACGGGGCCCGAGTGCCCCATCGATCCGGCGGACCCGGCCACGCTGACCATCTGACAAAGGCCCACGCTCATGGCAGTCGCGGACACCCCACCCACCGATACGACCCAGCGCCGGCGCAACTCGGCGCCGCTCTCCGATCCTGCGGCATCGTCGCGCGATCGCCGCCGCGCGGGCACCCGACCGGCGCCGGCGTCCCACCAGGGTCCGTCCGACGGCGTCAAGGCCGGCTACGGCCTGCTGATCCTCGTCCTTCTCGGGTTCACGATCTCGCTCATCGTCCGCGGCCCCAACGGCGCGTCGTACACGTGGCTGGACGGGTGGGGCGTCGACGCATTCGAGCTGGTGGCGAGCGTCCTGATCCTCGTGCGCGGATGGCTGCACCCGGCGGACCGCAGGTACACACTGTGGCTCGGGCTCGGCTGCACGGCATGGGCGATCGGCGACTTCGCGATGACGTTCGAGACGCTCAACAACGCGACGCCGGCCACCATCTCCCCGGCCAACTACCTGTGGGCGGGCTTCTTCCCCCTCGCCTACATCGGCGTGATGGTGCTCGCGCAGCGCGACGTCCGCAAGCTCAACCCCGCCAACTACCTCGACGGCGTCGTCGCCGCGCTGGTGACCTCGGCGGCCCTGGTCGCGTTCGCGTTCCACACGATCGCCACTGCCGCCGGGGGCGGCAACGAATCGGTGGCGATCAACCTCGTCTACCCCGTCGGCGACCTGCTGCTCTTCGGCCTCACCGTCCTTGGCATCCTGCTGCTGCCCGCGGGCCGGCGCACGCGCTGGTGTCTCATCGCCGCCGGCGGCCTGATCAACGCGTCCGGGGACATCTCGGCGCTGTTCGGCGGCATCACGGCGACCGACATTGGCTGGTTCCTCAACACGATCGCATGGCCGGCATCCCTGCTGTTCTTCTCGTGCGCCGTGTGGCTCGCCCCCGATCCGGGAGTCGAGGTCCAGGAGACGATCTCGACGGGCTTCGCCGTCCCCACGGTCGCATCGGGCCTGGCGCTGGTGATCCTGTTCGTGGGCTCCCTCACCCACGCAAGCCAGGTGGCGATCGGTCTGGCCACCGCCACGCTGGTCGCCGCCGGCGTCCGCTTCGGCTTGGCCCTGCGCCGGATGAGCGAGATGACCGACGAGCGCCACCGCGAGCTGGAGAGCGCCGCGGCCTTGGAACGCGACTCCCGCGAGGCGCTGCAGGCCGCCGTGCGCAACTATTCGCGGTTTGCCGCGACCGTGGCTGACGGCGATCTCACCGCCACCGTCAACGCCGACGGCAGCGAGGAGCTCGGGGGGCTCTCGGAGAGCCTCAACAGCATGGTCGGCGGATTGGCCGAGATCTCATCGGAGATCCAGGGCGGGGTCCAGGAGATCGGCGCCTCGACCGAGGAGATCCTCCTCTCCGTCAACCGGCACACCGAGAGCGCCGGCCTGCAATCGGCGGCGATCAGCCAGACGTCGGCCACCGTCAACGAGCTCCGTGCGGCGGCCGACTCGATGGCCCAGAAGGCACGCGACGTCGCCCAGGGTGCCCGCGACTCGGTCCAGGTCAGCGACGCCGGCACCGAGGCGGTCGCCGCGATCTCAACCTCGATGCAAGAGATCCGCGCCCGCGTCGACGGGATTGCCCAGGACATCCTCACCCTCTCGCAGCGGACCCAGCAGATCGGCGCGATCACCAACACCGTCAACGAGCTGGCCGACCGGTCCAAGCTCCTCGCGCTCAACGCGAGCATCGAGGCGGCGCGCGCCGGCGAGCACGGCAAGGGGTTCGCGGTGGTGTCCGATCAGGTCCGCGGCCTCGCCGAGCAGTCCAAGGAGGCCGTCGCGCAGGTCGAGGCCATCCTCACCGATGTCAGGGAGGCCACCACGGCCGCCGTGCGGGCCAGCACCGAGGGCACCAAAGTCGTCGAGGAGGGCCTCGCGCTCGCCGAGAGCGCCGGCGACGGCATTCGCGGCCTGACCGACGTCATCCGCCAAGCCTCCCGGTCCGCCGAGGAGATCGCCGCCTCGGCCCACGAGCAGAGCGTCGGCATGGATGAGATCGCGGGTGCCATGGGCAGCATCGATCAAGGCACCGCGCAGTTCCTCGAGGGTGCCCACCAGTCCCAGGTCGCGGCCGAGACGCTCAACGAGCTCTCCGCCAAGCTCGCGGCGCTCGTCGAGCGGTACCGCGTCTGACCCGGGCCGTGCAGCGCTCCCGTCAGTCCGCGAACAGCTGATCGAGGAAGCGCCTGCCGTGGGCCGAGGAACGGACATGCACAATCCCCCACGGCGACCGTTCGCTGCCCAGACCTCACTAAAGCTGTCCCTGGCGCATCAGTAGTTACTACGGATCTTGGCGCCGCGGTCTCAAGCAACGCCGGGGGCGTGCCGATTGCGGCGAGTAGATCGTTGAGGGCAAACCTGTCGCAAGGCAGGGACGCAAAGCCAGAGGTCTCGATCATCCGTCGAGATAGCTCGGTTGC
>DATCFW010000409.1:0-6628 GCA_036509295.1 Solirubrobacteraceae bacterium
CGCCAAGGAGCTCGGCCTGCGCGCGATGGAGCTCGACGTGACCGGTGCCTTCCACTCGCCGATGATGGCCGCGGCGGTGCCCGAGTTCGAACGCGCGCTCGCTCAGACCACGTTCTCCGCGCCGCGCGTGACCGTCGTCTCAGCGGTGACCGCCCAGCCGTTCACCGACCCGCGCCGTGAGCTCGCCGACGCGCTCACGATGCCGGTGCGCTGGCGCGAGACGATGCTGACGCTGCACGAGCGCGGCGCCGAGCGATTCGTGGACGTCGGGCCCGGCCGGGTGCTCACCGGCCTGGCCAAGCGCACCCTCACCGGCGTGGAGCTCGTCAATGCCTGACGCCGCGATCCTGACCCCGGCGATCGCGCCGGCCTGGCCGCCGGCGGGCGCGCGATCCCTGACGCCCGCGGCGATCCTGTCGGTCGCGGCCGAGCTGCCACCGGATCGCCTCACCAACGCCGAGCTGGCCGCGCAGCTCGACGTGACCGAGGAGTGGATCGTCGCCCGCACCGGGATCCGCGAGCGCCGCCGCGCCCGGCCCGACGAGCGCCTCAGCGACTACGCCACCCGCGCCGGAGCCACCGCGCTGGCGGCCGCCGGCGTGGACGCGAGCGCGCTGGACCTGGTGATCGTGGCCACTCTCAGCCAGGACGAGCTGACGCCCAACACCGCCCCGATCGTTGCCCACAACCTCGGCGCGCACCGGGCCGGCGCATTCGATGTCGGCGCCGCCTGCACGTCTTTTCTCACCGCGCTGGCCCAGGGCACCGCTCAGATCGAGAGCGGCCGCGCCACGTATGTGCTGGTGATCGGCGCCGACTTCATCACCCGGATCGTCGACTACGCGGACAAGCGGTCCGCGCCGCTGTTCGCCGACGCGGCCGGCGCGGTGGTCCTCGGGCCGGGAGACGCCGAGCGCGGCAGCATCGGCCCGATCGTGCTCGGCTCCGACGGTTCCCACGCCGAGACCCTGTTCGTCACGGTCGCGGAGCGCAAGATCCGCATGGACGGCCCCGAGGTGTTCCGCCACGCGGTCGCGCGGATGAGCGAGGTCACCGTCGACGCCGTCGTCCGCGCCGGCTTCACGCTGGCGGACATCGACCTGTTCGTCTTTCACCAGGCCAACGCGCGCATCACCCGCGCGCTCGGCGAGCGCCTGGCGCTCGAGCCCGCCCGCGTCGTCGAGTGCATCGAGACAGTCGGCAACGCGTCGGCGGCGATGCTGCCGGTCGGCCTCACCGCCGCGCTCGCCGACGGCCGCCTGCGCCCGGGATCCCGGGTGCTGCTGGCGGCGTTCGGTGCCGGTTTCGTGTGGGGCGGCGCCGTCGTCGATTGGGGGGCCGCGGGCAATGGTTGATGCCCGCCAGGACGGCTGCGCGCTGGTCACCGGCGCCTCCAAGGGCATCGGCGCCGCGATCGCGCGCGCCATCGCCGGCGACGGCTGGGGGGTCGGAGTCAACTACCGCTCCGATCAGCCCGGCGCCGACGCCGTGGTGGCGCAGATCGAGGCCGACGGCGGCCGCGCGGTGGCGCTGGTCGGCGACGTCGCCGATCCGGCGGTGCCCGATCGGCTGTTCGCCGCGCTTGAGTCCCACTTCGGCTGCCCGGTCCTCGTGCTGGTCAACAACGCCGGGATTAGCGCCGATGACCTCACGCCGACCCTGAGCGACGAGGCCTGGAACGCGGTCATCGACACCGATCTCAGCGCCGCCTTCCGCCTCACCCGACGGGCGCTGAAGCCGATGATGCGCGCCCGGTCGGGCCGGATCGTCAACATCTCGTCGGTCGTCGGCCTGCGCGCCAACCCCGGGCAGTCCAACTACGCCGCGGCCAAGGCCGGGCTGATCGCGCTCACCAAGAACTCGGCCGTCGAGGTGGCGCGGCGCGGGATCACCATCAACGCCGTCGCCCCCGGCTGGATTAAGACCGACATGACCGCCGGGGTCAACACCGACCTGCTCGCGCAGGTGCCGGCGCGCCGAGCGGGAACCCCGGAGGAGGTGGCGGCCTGCGTACGCTTCCTCACGTCCGACGCGGCGAGCTATGTGACCGGCGCGGTGCTATCTGTGGACGGCGGTCTTGCCGCATGAACCAACAACGACTTGATAGGAGCAGCAGATGTCAGTGACTACCGAGCAGGTGGAGAGCCGCGTCGTCGAGACGCTGGCGAGCTTCGGTCCCGATGCGAGCCAGATCACCCGGACGGCGACGTTCGAGGAGCTCGACATCGACTCGCTCGACCTGGTCGAGCTGGCCCAGGTCGTCGAGGACGAGTACGGGGTCGTGCTCAAGGGCGAAGACATGAAGGAGCTCAAGACCGTGGGCGACGCCGTCGACCTGATCGTGGCCCGGGCCGAGTAATGACCGCCGTGCCGGACAGACCCACGGTCGTCGTCACCGGGATGGGCGCGGTGACCCCGCTCGGAATCGGCGCCGCGACCCTGCACGACCGCTGGGCCGCCGGTCAGGTCGGGATCGCCGACGGCGCCGCCGCCTGCCGTGACTTCGACCCCAAGGACCACCTCTCGGTCAAGGAGGCGCGGCGCCTGGATCGCTTCTCCCAGCTGGCGGTGATCGCCGCCGGGGAGTCGATCGCCCAGGCCGGCTGGGAGGGCGACGCCCCGTATGACCCGCTGCGGATCGGTTGCATCGTCGCCACCGGCATCGGCGGGATTGGCACCGTCGAGACACAGCACGACGTGATGCGTGACCGCGGCGCCAAGATGGTCTCGCCGCTGGGGATCCCGCAGTACATGCCCAACGCCGGCGCTGCCGCGGTGACGATGAAGTACAAGCTGCGCGGTCAGAGCTACGGCGTCGTCTCGGCCTGCGCCAGCGGCGGCCACGCGATCGGCTCCGCGCTGCGGATGATTCAGTACGGAGACGCCGACGCCGTCGTCTGCGGCGGCGCCGAGGCGACTCTCACCGAGTTCGGCTTCGCCTGCTTTGAGTCGATGCAGGCGCTGTCGCCGACCGGGATCTCCCGGCCGTTCGACGCCCGCCGCGACGGGTTCGTGATGGGCGAGGGCGCCGGCATGCTGGTGCTGGAGGAGGAGGAGGCGGCCCGCGCCCGCGGCGCCACGATCCTGGGGGTCATCGCCGGCTACGGCTCGACCACCGACGCGCACCACCTCACTGCGCCCGAGCCGACCGGCGGACCGGCGTCGCGCGCAATCGAGCTGGCGATGCGCGATGCCGGAGTCGCGGCGGACCAGATCGACTACATCAACGCCCATGGCACGTCGACGCAGCTCAATGATGCCGCCGAGACAGCCGCGATCAAGCTCGCGCTCGGCGCCGAGGCGAAGCGGATCCCGATCTCCTCGACCAAGTCGGCGATCGGGCACACGCTCGGCGCGGCCGGCGCCATCGAGGCGGTGGCGACGCTGCGGACGCTGATCACCGGCGTCATTGCCCCCACGCTCGGCTACGAGGAGCGCGATCCCGCCTGCGACCTCGACTACGTGCCGGGCGAGGCGCGGCCGCTGGTGACCGGCAACGGTCATCCGCCGCTGGCGCTGTCCAACTCGTTCGCGTTCGGCGGCCACAACGTCTCGCTCGCCCTGCGCGGAGCCGCCGCGTGAGCACCGTCGCCCTCTCTGAGGCCCGGTCGCGGCTGGACCCGCTCGAGCGCCTTGAGGCGCTGTGCGATCCAGGCTCGCTCCGGGTGGTGCGGTCCCGGGCGCGGTCGTCACGGCTCGGTGGTCGCGCCATCGCCGGCGACGGCGTCGTCGGGGCCACCGGGGCCGTCAATGGCCGGTCGATCGCCTGCTACGCCCAGAACGGGGCGTTTCTCGGCGGCTCGCTGGGTGAGCGCCACGCCGATACGATCGTGCGCGTGCTGACGACGGCGCAGCGGGCGCGCATCCCGGTCGTCGGCTTCGTCGAATCCGGTGGCGCGCGGATGCAGGAGGGCACCGCGGCGCTGGCCGGCTACGGCCGCATCTTCCGCGAGACGGTCGCGCTCAACGGCGTCGTCCCGCAGATCTCGGTCGTGTCCGGTGCGTCGGCGGGCGGTGGCGCCTACTCGCCGGCGCTCACCGATCTGATCGTGATGACCGAGGACGCCGCGATGTTCCTGACCGGCCCCGGCGTCGTCCGCGAGGCGCTCGGCGAGGAGATCGATGCTGCCGGCCTCGGCGGCCCGCACGTCCACGAGCGCAACGGCGTCTGCCACCTGGTCGAACATGACGAGGCATCGGCCGCCGCCCGGGTGCGCGCACTGCTCTCCTACCTGCCCTCCGACGCTGCGAGCCCGCCGCCGCGGGGGGTGCCGGTGGACCCGGCCGCCCCGGATCCCGGCGCCTTCGTCCCGGCCGCGTCACGAAGCTCGTATGACATCCGCGCCGCCCTGAGCGGGATCGTCGACGCCGACTCACTGCAGGAGCTGTGCCCGCGCTGGGCACGCAACATGGTGACCGCCCTGGCGCGGCTCGACGGCCGTCCGGTGGGGATCGTCGCCAACCAGCCGCGCTACCTCGGCGGTGTGCTCGACGCCGAGGCATCCGAGAAGGCGGCCCGGTTCGTCAACTTCTGCAACTCGTTCGGCGTGCCTCTGATCGCCGTCGTCGACACGCCTGGCTTCATGCCCGGCTCCAAGCAGGAGCGGGCTGGCGTGATCCGGTACGGCGCGTCGCTGGTGCGGGCGTTTGCCGCGGCGCGGGTGCCCAAGTTCACGGTCGTGCTGCGCAAGTCCTATGGCGGGGCGTACCTGGCGATGAACTCGCGTGATCTCGGCGCCGACCTCGTCCTGGCTTGGCCCGACGCCCAGCTCGGGATCATGGGCGCGCGGGCCGCGGTCGGCATCGTCAACCGGCGCGATCTGCGCGTCGCCGCCGACCCCGACGCCGAACGCGATCGGCTTGCCGATGCCTACGCGCACGAGCACCTGCGAGCCGAGACGGCTGCGGCCGAGGGGTTCGTGGACGAGATCATCGAGCCCACCGAGACGCGTGATCGCCTGGCCTGGGCGCTGCAGTCGTTCGCCGGGAAACCCGTTCCCAACCACCCACGCCAGTGATCCTGGCGGGCAAGCGCCTGCTCATCACCGGCGTCATCACTCGGGATTCGATCGCCTACCACGCCGCCGAGCAGGCGCAGAAGGAGGGCGCCGAGGTCCTGCTGACCAGCTTCGGCCGCGTCAAGCGGATGACCGAACGGGCCGCACAGCGGCTGCCCCAGCCCGTCGACGTGCTCGAGCTCGACGTCAACCGTGAGGAGGATCTGGCGGCGCTGACCGAGACGTTGCGCGAACGGTGGGGCGGGATCGACGGGGCGCTGCACGCGATCGCGTTCGCGCCTCAGGATGCGCTCGGCGGCAAGTTCATGACCGCTCCGGTCGACAGCGCGACGCAGGCGTTTGCGACGAGCGCGTTCTCGCTCAAGGCGCTGGCGGTGGCGCTCGAGCCGCTGATGGAATCAGGGTCGAGCCTGGTCGGCCTGGACTTCGACGCGTCGGTCGCCTGGCCCATCTACGACTGGATGGGCGTGGCCAAAGCGGCCCTGGAGTCGGTGGCGCGGTACCTCGCGCGTGATCTGGGGCCGCAGGGCATTCGGGTCAACCTCATCTCCGCCGGCCCGCTCGGCACGGTCGCCGCTCAGGGGATCCCCGGGTTCGAGCAACTCGCCGAGCTGTGGCGCCGGCAGGCGCCGCTCGGCTGGGACACCGCTGATCCGGGCCCGGTCGCCAAGGCGATCTGCTGGCTGCTGTCGGACTACGGGCAGGGCATCAGCGGCGAGATCGTTCACGTTGACGGCGGCTTTCACGCTGTCGGCGCGCCCAGCACGATCTGACCCGCGTCAGCCACGCCCAGTCACTCGCCGGATCCCGCCAGTTACTTCGTCGCGGGCCCTTAGCGGAACAGATCCTCGGCGTCGTCGCGGAGCAGCGCCTGGGCGCCCGGTCCGTCGTCGGCCGTGACGTGGCGGCCGGCGCCGCTGATGAGCACCGCGGGCTGCATGGCGTCCTTGGCGCGCGCCAGGTCAGCGGCGGCCGCCAGCTCGTCGGCCACCGCGATCCACGTCGCCTTCAGCTCACGGCCACGGGCATCGGACCGCCCCCGCCAGTCCTCCAGCGGCGCCAGCCCGGCACAGCCGATGGCGATGTCACATTGACCGTGGCGCCACGCCCGCCCGAACGAATCCGTGATCAGCACCGCCGGCGCGACGCCACATGCGCGGCGCAGTCCGGCCCGTAGCCGGCGGGCGGACGCGTCGGGGTCCGTAGGCAGCAGGATCACGGTGTCGTCATCGGTGGAGTTGGAGGCGTCGACGCCGGCGTTGGCGCACACGAAGCCGTGATGGGTGACGCTGATCAGCACGCCGCGGGTCGCGCGGCGGATCTCGCGGCTCTCGTCGAGCACCACCTGGACGTGGCGGGGATCCTTGCCCAGCGCGGACGCGAGGGTGACGGCGTGCGCACCGGGCGCGACGGCGGAGAGCGTGCGGGTACGCCCCTCGGCCTTGGAGATGAACTTGTGGGCGACGACGAGGACATCGGTGCCGGCCGGGGCCCCGGCCGGCATCGCCGCCGCGATCAGGGTGGCCAGGTCGTCGCCCTCGCCGACCTCCGGCAGGCCGGGCAGGGCCACCGCGGTGATCGCCGCGCTCACGCGGCGCTCAGCTCTGACT